>JAQWZS010000185.1 GCA_029253325.1 Bacteroidia bacterium | reverse complement strand
ATACTAAAAAATGCAGAATCGCGGATGAATATGATGCACTATAATGCTCATTATGCCGAGATGGATATGAGTATTAAAAGAGAATCCATCAACTTTGTAAATAAGAAAGTAGACTTTCCATTTTTTGATACCATTATTGCTGACGTTCCATGCAGTGGGAGTGGTACTTGGTTTCGAACACCTGAGCATTTTATGAATTTTGATTACGATTCAATAGACGACTTCACTAGTCGACAAAAAGCAATTATTGAAAATGCATTTCCATTTTTAAAAACTGGAGGTGTTTTTTATTATATGACTTGTTCTGTCTTTGAAGATGAAAATTCTGATGTTAAGAAATGGATAATGGATAATTTTTCAGTAAGCTTACAGCAAGAAATTATGTTTGATGGTATCCGTCATCGTTCTGATGGAATGTACTTAGCAAGTTTCAAGAAGCTAAACTAGTTATTCAAATTCACGTTGTACTTTTTTGGGTAATGATTTTACAATTAGCATATAGCTTTCGTCAATCATCTTTAAAATCAAACTATCTGGGAACATCTTTATTAATATCAACAGTATTCCAATGTTTTTTATTCATGTGATATCCTGGATTTATTCCTGCAAATCGTTCTCTTAATGTAATTGCTTTTTCGGGATAACATTTCAAATTAATACTTTCAAATAGGTCAATGCCACATATACAAAACATTTTACCACAAACTTTAAATACAAGCGTATTGAAATCAAAAGGTGTACTTTCTGTTGTTTGTTTTTTATTAAAGAAGTAGTCCCTCAAGTATTCAATTTCCATAGTAGTATAACGTTAAATCGTCATCCTGGAATTTGATTGTTGACTTATCTATGAAGTCAGACTGATCAGCTCTCAATCGATCAATATTATTGGTCTTACACAAGACATATTCATTACCATCTTTTTCTATGTAATAATTGAATGGGCTATTGTCTCTGCTCATTTCTTCAGCGTTAAATGTGGCACCATTTCTTCTCAAATACACCAACGAGTGATTGGGTTCTGGAACATAAACAACAAATATAAAATCGTCTTTTTTTAGGAATGGAGATAATTTTTCTTTTGCATCTACGAGCCATTTGTAGGGATACGATTCAGGGTATCCATTAATATTAACTATTTCGGACATACGCTGGAAGTATCTAGAATTACCTTGCGAAAAGGATATTGTTGCGAAAAATAATGCAAGAAATAGACTGGTTCGGGGTTGAATAAACTCAGTGAAATAAGCAACAGACTTAAGTACTAAAAATAAAATAAATGGCATAAAATTACCTATGAAGTAATAGTCATGATTCATATACTGAACACCAAAAAGTAAAACAATAGAGAAAAGACCAAGAATCAGAAGTAATGAGAATATTTTATCATTAACACTAAAAATTTTTTTGAAATTTAAGATGGAAAATAGGGTTAATAAAATTAATAGAATCTGTTGACTACCATTAAAATATTCACTCTTGAAGCGTGAAGCAACATCAAAAATAGTAACCAATTCATTCCATGAAGTTACAGGTCTTGGGCTGCTCAAAAATACAACCGAGTGCAACTCTTTATTTCGTTGATTGACAAGGAAGTAATCATAATAAGCAATGGATGAAATAATAATTAAAAACAGTGATGTAATCAGCACTAATTTTAAATTGATTTTACGAATATTTTTTAAAAAGAAAACACCGAAGAAACTAATAAAATAGATGCCAGATGAAGTTTTAATAAACATAGATAATCCAGATAGAAAAAGAATCAGAAGTATAAAATGATTTAAATCTTTAAAATAAAAATAGAAAGCCCCTAATATTAGGGACAAGGCAAGTATATCCGGTAGAAAATTATAACCATAGTAAATAAGAATAGGGGAGCTTAATAGTCCAATGAAAATTGCAGATTTAAACAGCAATTTTTCTTTTTTCATCACTTCAAACGATAAGAAAAAAAGAGCAGTGAAAAATAAGATAAAGGTGGTAATCTTATACAAGAAAGGCAGCCATTTTTCGGGATATCCAATTCTTACAATCTGAGCCAGAACATATTGAAATCCAGAGAATTCAACACCGACATTTCCATCTGATGTTTTGAAGCTAAGTGTAGCAGGATCATTTAATGATTTACCGTCTATATATCTCATACAGACAGCAAGTCTATCCGCCTGAGCCCATTGGTGAATACCACGAGGCCCATCATTAGCAGTAGGATAGTAGGTTAAGAAAAAAGTTAGACTGAATAAAGCTATAAAACTGACAAATAGGTATTGCTTTTTATTGAGACTCACTTTTAATTGGGTTAAAACTTATCCAAAAATAAGTTGCTACATATTCTATCCAACAAAAAGCACAAAAAACATTCATAAGAAAACATCTAATTATTTTCTGCCACGATGTCAGCATTTATGTTTGGTCTGTTTATTGTTAAATCATTTTAAAAATAATTCAACATGCAAAAAGGAAAAGTTTCAGTAAATACGGAGAATATATTTCCCATAATTAAGAAATTTCTTTACACAGATAATGAGATATTCTTAAGAGAGTTAATTTCAAATGCAACAGATGCCACAAATAAATTAAGGGTACTAAGCCAGCGAGGTGAGGTGAAAGGTGATTTGGGTGAGTTAAAAATCACAGTAAAAATTGATGAAAAGAAAAATACGCTCACCATTAGTGATTCTGGAATTGGAATGACGGCAGATGAGATTGATAAATATATCAATCAAATTGCATTTAGTGGTGCTGAGGAATTCGTTGAAAAATTTAAAGATACCAAAGAAGATGCCAATATCATCGGACATTTTGGTTTAGGCTTTTATTCAAGTTTCATGGTTGCTGATAAGGTGGAGATTAATTCACTTAGTCATTCTGAAGGAGCTGAGCCTGCTAAGTGGACTTGTGAGGGAAGCACAGATTTCAAAATCACAAAAGGAAAAAGAAAAAAGCGAGGAACAGATATAATCCTCCATATCAATGAAGAAAGTAAGGACTTTTTGACTCAGTGGAAGATTAATGAATTACTCAATAAGTATTGTAAGTTTTTGCCTGTACCTATAGAATTTGATGAAAAAACAATCAATGATACTGCTCCATTATGGAAGAAGAATCCTAGTGAGCTAAAAGATGAGGATTATACAGACTTCTACAGCAAACTTTATCCCATGAGTGAGCCTCCATTATTTTGGATTCATTTGAATGTAGATTATCCATTTAATTTAACGGGAGTACTTTACTTTCCAAAAATTAAAAAGGAGATAGATCCTAATCGAAATAAGATTCAGCTTTATAGCAATCAGGTGTATGTGACGGATAATGTTGAAGACATTGTGCCAGAATATTTGATGTTACTTCATGGTGTTATTGATAGTCCAGACATTCCTTTGAATGTGAGTAGAAGCAGTTTGCAAGCTGACGGTGCAGTTAAAAAAATAACTAGTCATATCAGTAAAAAAGTCGCAGATAAATTAGCTGAGCTTCACAAATCAGATTTTGAAGATTACAAAGCTAAATGGCACAATATGAGCATTTTTGTAAAGTATGGAATGCTCTCAGATGATAAGTTCTATGATCGAGCGAAGAAAATTTGCTTACTTCAAAATACAGATAAAGAATATCATTCCATTGAGGACTATATCACCAAAGTAGAACCTAATCAAACAGATAAGGATGGAAATAAAATTGGTTTATATACCAATGATATAGAGAAACAACATTCATTCATTGAAGCCGCCAAAGAAAAGGGATATGACGTGCTTCTTCTAGACGAAGTCATTGATAATCATTTTGTTTCTAACTTGGAACAAAAAAATGAGAAGTTTCAACTTAAACGTGTTGATGCTGACACAGCTAGTAAGCTTATTGATAAAGATGAAAAAAATGAGAGTGTTTTGAGTGAAGAAGATACCAATAAACTCAAAGAAGTATTCGAAGGAGCAGTTGATAAAGAAAAATACACGATAAATCCTGAGGTAATGAGTCCTACAGATTCATTTATAACCATTACAAGAAGTGAGTGGGAGCGAAGAATGAGCGAAATGGGAGGCATGGGAGGTATGCAAATGTTTGGTCAAATGCCAGAGAAGTATACCGTTGCAGTTAATACAAATCACCCATTAGCTTCTAAAGTATTAAAATCAAAAGGAGATAGTCAGACCGAATTATTGTCTCAAGCTATTAATCTAGCAAAATTGTCTCAAAACTTATTGACAGGTAAGGAGTTAAGCAATTTTGTAAAAGCTCAATATGCAGCTTTATAAATGAGTTTTTTGTAATTCACAGGAATGGTTTAGTCTTTTGATTAAGCCATTTTTTGTTTGTATGAACAAAGATTTAAAGTGTAATAGTTATAGTAACTTTGCAATTCAGATAAAACATGGCCATTAAAATAAAAACTTCTGAACAAATTGAGGGAATAAGAAAATCATCTCATCTAGCAGCTAAAGTGCTCAAACAT
>JAQWZS010000159.1 GCA_029253325.1 Bacteroidia bacterium | reverse complement strand
GGTCCTCCAGGAACAGGTAAAACATTGTTGGCTAAAGCTGTAGCTGGTGAAGCTGATGTTCCTTTCTTTTCATTGTCGGGGTCTGACTTTGTAGAGATGTTCGTGGGTGTTGGAGCAAGTCGTGTAAGAGATTTATTCAAACAAGCCAAAGAAAAAGCTCCGTGCATCATTTTTATTGATGAGATCGATGCAATAGGAAGAGCTAGGGGTAAGAACGCCATGCAAGGAGGAAACGATGAGCGTGAAAATACGCTCAATCAATTGCTGACAGAAATGGATGGTTTTGGTACGGATACTGGAGTGATTATGTTGGCAGCAACTAATCGTGTAGATATTCTTGACTCGGCACTTCTTAGAGCAGGTCGCTTCGATCGTCAAATCTATGCCGATATGCCCGACTTGAATGAGCGAAAACAAATATTTGATGTTCATCTTAAGCCCATTAAAGTAGTTAAAAATCTAGATGTAGATTTTCTAGCTAGGCAGACACCGGGTTTTAGTGGTGCGGATATAGCAAACATGTGCAACGAAGCAGCGTTAATTGCTGCAAGAAGCAATAAGAAGTTAGTTGAAAAGCAAGACTTTTTAGATGCTGTTGACCGAATTGTTGGGGGATTAGAGAAAAAAAATAAAATTATAACACCCGATGAAAAACGAGCAGTAGCTGTACATGAGGCTGGTCATGCTACGGTAAGTTGGTTGTGTGAGTTTGCTAATCCTTTGGTTAAGGTAACCATTGTACCTCGGGGTAGAAGTCTTGGAGCAGCATGGTATCTTCCAGAAGAAAGACAGATTACACGCACAGAGCAGATGCTCGATGAAATGTGTGCTACTCTTGGGGGTAGAGCGGCAGAAAAAGTAGTTTTTGATAAAATATCTACAGGTGCACTCAGTGATCTAGAAAAGGTAACAAAACAGGCAATGGCCATGGTTTCTATCTATGGGCTAAATGAAAAAGTTGGTAATGTTTCTTATTATAACATGGACAACAGTTTTAGTAAGCCATTTAGTGAAAAACAAGCTGCTTTGATGGACGAAGAAATTAAAAAGCTTACTGATCAGCAGTACAAACGTGCCATCAAGATTCTGAAAGATAATAAAGATAAGCTTCTATTGCTCGCCGATCAACTACTTGAGAAAGAGGTTATATTCAAAGAAGATCTAGAAAAAATCTTTGGTCAGAGTGCTGCAGACACAGCAGCCGTAAAGAATAAAACGAAAGTGGAGAAAAAACCGAAAAAGAAAAAGGTAAATAAAGAAACAGGTTCTAAAATGGAAGCCAAATAAAGTCTTTATTATTTTACTTTGGTTGTCATGTATTTCATGACTTCATCTGGCACAAGATATTTGATACTTCTCCCCATGCGGACAAGCCCTCTTATATAGCTTGCAGATATATTAAGCATAGGTCCTTTCATTACTCGGACCTTCTGATTTTTAGCAAATTCTCCGCCAGGGAATCCATCCCTGTAATAAGATAAAATATCGTAATTCATGAGAATTTCTTCGTGGTCTTTCCACTTTTCAAGATGTTGAAGATTGTCAGTTCCTAGAATAAGTTGAAATTCTGTTGTTGGATTTTGTTCCTTCAACTTCTTAAGTGTAAAGTAAGAGTATGAGGGTGTTGGCATGTCAAACTCAACATCACAGGCTTTGAACTTATCATTGCCTTTAATGGCTAACTTCACCATATTGAGACGGTGAGATGCTTCCATGATATCTTTTCCTTTTTTCAGAGGATTTTGAGGTGATACTACATACCAAATTTCATCTAATTTGGCTTGATCTAACATGTATTGACCGATAATTAAATGCCCAAAATGTATGGGGTTGAACGACCCAAAAAACAATCCTACCTTCATTCTAATCTTCTGATTCTAAAAACTTTGCAACTATATTTTCTGCGGTTTCAAAAGTATCATTTAATACATCGTTAACAATAACTTTATCAAATTGATGTTCATAATTTAGTTCACTTTTAGCCTTTTCTATTCGTTCTAGAAGTTGGTGTTCTACTTCTGTTTCTCTGTTTCGAAGCCTTTCCATAAGAATATCTACCGATGGTGGCCTCAAAAAAACAGCTAGTGCCTGGTCTCCATAAAACTCCTTAATGTTTAGCCCTCCAATGACATCCACATCAAAGATTACAGTTTTACCAGCTGCCCATAGCCG
>JAQWZS010000158.1 GCA_029253325.1 Bacteroidia bacterium | reverse complement strand
AATTTTGATGAAAGTTTATCAGAACCAACTGTTCTTCCTGCAAGAATCCCAAATCTTTTAGTAAATGGTGCCGCAGGTATTGCCGTTGGGATGGCAACAAATATGGCTCCACACAATCTCACAGAGGTAATTGATGGTACAGTTGCCTACATTGATGATAAAAACATCACTATTGAGGGTCTAATGGAGCATGTAAAAGCTCCAGACTTTCCAACTGGAGGTACGATATATGGAACTGAAGGCGTTAAAAATGCATTCGAAACAGGTAAGGGTCGAATAGTAATGAGAGGTAAGGCTGAATTTGATGTTTCAAAAACAGGCAGAGAGCAAATTGTAATCACTGAAGTACCATACCAAGTAAGTCCCTCTCAAATAATCATTAAAGCGGTTGACTTGGTTAATGATAAAGTAATTGATGGAATTAGTGAAGTAAGAGATGAGAGTGGGAGACAAGGTCTGAGAATTGTTTTTGACCTTAAACGTGATGCTATACCTAATATAGTACTAAACAAACTATACAAATACACACCACTTCAAACCAGCTTTAGTGTAAATAATATTGCTTTAGTAAAAGGTCGGCCAGAAATGCTGAATCTTAAAGATATGATTCACCATTATGTTGATCACCGCCACGAAGTTGTTGTTAGAAGAACTAAGTATCTATTAAAAGAAGCAGAAAAAAGAGCCCATATATTAGAAGGATTAATTATTGCATTAGATAACCTAGATGCTGTTATTAAGTTAATTAGAGCCTCTAAAAATGCTGAAGATGCTAGAAATGGCCTTATGAAAGAGTTTGAATTGTCACAAATTCAAGCAAAGGCTATTCTTGATATGCGTCTTCAAAAACTGACCGGATTAGAAATAGAAAAAGTTCGAGCAGAGTATGCTGAACTCATGGCAACCATTGCAGACCTTAAGGATATTTTATCTAATGAATCTAGAAGAATGAAAATCATCAAAGATGAGCTTTTAGAAATGAGAAATAAATACGGCGATGAGAGAAGAACTGCGATTGAGTTAGATGCTGGTGAAATAAATATTGAAGATTTAATTGCCAATGAAGAAATGGTTGTAACCATATCCAGTATGGGATATATAAAAAGGACACCATTAACCGAATATAAATCACAAAGTAGGGGTGGTGTAGGAAACAAAGGAGTGAAACATAGAGATAAAGATTTCGTTGAGCATCTCTTTGTAACAATGACTCATAATTACATTTTATTATTCACTGATCAAGGTAGATGCTTCTGGATGAAAGTATACGAAATACCAGAAGGTAGTAAAGTTACACAAGGACGAGCGATTCAAAATTTGATAAATATACCTTCTGAAGATACAGTCCGAGCGTTTGTTGCAACAGGTAATCTTAAAGATGAGGAATATGTGAACAATAATTATATCGTAATGTGTACTAAAAATGGTACAATTAAGAAGACCTCACTAGAACAATATTCTAGACCAAGAACCAACGGTATCAATGCCATAACTATCCGTGAAGGTGACCAATTATTAGAAGCAAAACTAACCAATGGAACTGCTGAAATATTGTTAGCTAAAAAGAGCGGTAAAGCAATTCGTTTTAATGAATCAGGAGTTCGCCCAATGGGAAGAACTGCAGCAGGAGTGAGGGGAGTACGATTAGAAAATCAACAAGATGAAGTAATTGGAATGGTTTGTGTTAATGATAATGAGGACAGCGAAACATCAATCATGGTAGTTTCCGAAAAAGGATACGGAAAAAGAACCGATATTGGTGATTACCGAATTACTGGTCGTGGTGGTAAAGGGGTTAAAACACTCAGTGTTACAGACAAAACTGGTAGCTTAATAGCCATCAAAGATGTCACAGATGAAAATGATCTAATGATTATCACTCGAAATGGTATAGCCATTAGAATGAAAATGGAAGATGTAAGAGTAATGGGAAGAGCAACACAAGGAGTTAGGCTAATAAAAATTAGAGAAAATGATAATATAGCTTCTGTTGCAAAGGTTCCTAAAGTAGAAGAAGAGGATGAAGACAGTATTGAAATTAGTTCTGATGACGCAGAAAACAATACTGAAGATTAAACAAACATAAAACCTGAATAAAAAATAATTATAAAATGACAAAAATTAGAATAACCATTTTACTGATTGCATTCCTTTTATTGGGACTATCGACTAAAGCTCAAAAGTTTTCTGTAGAGTCCATGAAAATGGAATTAGAAGACATGACGAAGCCTGATTCAGACAGAGATTATGAAAATCTTTTGAAATGGGCTGAACAAACCAAATTAAATCCTAAAACTGCTAATTCACCTAAAATGTGGTATTACAGGGGCTTGACTTTTTTAAAAATTTCAACATTAAATAATGAGTTGAGTGCACAACACCCAGATGCAATTTTAACTGCATTAGAGGCCTTTCAAAATGCAATTGAGACAGATGTAAAAAACAAGGTTACTAGAGAATCGGAAGCTAATTTACTGAACGTTGCTATAGGTTTATATAATAGGGCTTACGGATCATATCAATCAGAAAAATATGGCGATGCTTACGAAGAGTTTGATCTGGCTGTGCCATTAATGAAATATGACACAGATGGGCTACTTAAAAGAAATAACCTAACACAAGAAGTATTGCAACAGATGATGGGATATTCAGCAATGAATGATGGAAATGACGAAAATGCTAAAAAGGTATTCCAAAAACTTATTGATGGAGGAACAGCCGAAAGCAATATTTATGCAAGTCTTGCAAGAATTCACCTCAATGGAGGAGACACAACTGCAGCATTGAAAACAATAGCAACTGGAAAAGAATATAATGAAACAGACAAAACGCTTATAAATATGGAGTTAGACATATTTCTTAAGCAGGGAAGGAGTAAAGAACTTATTGAAAAATTAAGTATTGCAATTGCAGATGATCCAGGAAATACAATTTATTATTTCGCCAGAGCAATTAGTTATGAAGGTTTAAATGATACTGAAAAAGCTGCTGCTGATTATGATAAAATACTAGAAATAGATCCCACATATTATGACGCTGCATATAACAAAGGCGTAATGTATCTTGGAAAAGTTGCAAAGATTGTAGAAGAATTAGATGGTGAGTATAAACCAAGTATTATTGAGAAAAAAGAAACTGAAATATATGCCCAATATGAATTGGCAATCGTAGAATTCGAAAATGTTTTTGATAATAATACAGAAATGGAATCATCTGATAAACTTGAATTAGCAAAGACTATGAAGAAAATATATGCACGCCTTGAAAAAATGGATAAATACAAAACCATGAAAGATTTTATTGATAATCAATAAGTTTATAAAAGGGGAGTAATATAGATTTATTACTCCCTTATATTGTACACTTTTAGTTAACATAATATAAATTATGAGACGAAATAGTAATAAATATATTAGAATGATAAATTCGCACTCATGTTAATAATTTATCGAATAATAGCATTTTTTGAAGGGTTATCATTTATAATACTAATTTGCATTGGTGTTCCATTAAAATATTTTTTTCAAAACGATGCAGTTGTAAAATATTTTGGTATGCCACACGGTATCTTATTTATATCATATGTTTTTCTTTCGGTTATAATGAAACAAAAAATGTTGTGGTCAACTAAAACTTTTATAATCATATTAATTGCCGCAATATTACCTTTCGGAACGTTCTATACTGACTTTAAATATTTAAGAAATAACTGATGAATCCAATAATTCATGGACTATTTATTGGCTTAGGAACCTCATTAATAATTGGTCCTGTCTTTTTTACACTAATTAAAAACTCACTTCAAGGTAGTAAACTAAATGGAATTCTTACTGCACTTGGAATATTACTAAGCGACATATTCGTTGCTTTCATTTGTCTTATATTTTCAAAAGAATTCCTGATTAATTATGTTAACCAAACAAGTTCTCAACTTATTGGAGCAGCTATTCTAGCATTTTTCGGTATCTCAATATTATTTAAACCTGTACAACTATCGAATAATCAAAATAAGCAATCTCCAAAAAAAACGATCAAACCTCTAATGCAAGGCTTTACTGTCAATTTTATTAATCCAGCAGTATTTGTCATTTGGATAGGATTTGTAACCTTTGCTGAACGAACATTTACAGAATCATCTACTGTTTACTGGTTCATTTTTGGAATATTATTAGGTATTTTTAGCACTGATATTTTGAAAGTTTTTGGTGCATCATTTTTATTCAAATATTTAAACCCTAAAAATCTCATTATTTTATCAAAAATAATAGGGATATTACTAATATTATTTTCAATAATAGTCGTCATCAAAGCTATAATTTAAGCTCCTTTCTTGATCATTATTCTACTTTTAAAAGGTCTTCTTAAATTGAATTCCGATGGTTTTAATAAACTTAAAAAAGGCCTCAATATGCTATTCTTGAATCTATTATGATGTTTAGCATAAAACTTCATTTCATTAGGCATTGCCCCTACTCCACTCTTTATTTCCTCAGCAGTTCGCCCTAACCTTACAGTTTTTAATCTTTGATCAATAGCATATGAGATAAAATCATATAAAATTCGTTGATAAACAGAATAATCCTTATTGAATTGATGATGGATCCCTATAAAGTTACCATCTAGTTGTTGACCTATTGTCGTAGCTGTAGCAAAACCAATTAATTTATCATTTAAAAAATAACCTTTAAAATAAAATGCCTTTCCTAGGATATCCTTTAATTTTAATAATGTATTTGCATTTAACCTTCCAAAAGAAAAGCTTGACTTATCAACCATATGATTGTACAATTCTTCGATCTCTAATAATCTTTCATTAATGGTATTTACATCAAAATCAATAATATTAAGACTTCCAGATTTTTTAATGACTTGCTTTGCTTTTGTTCGGAATTTGGAATTTAAAGCATTTAAATAATCATTAAAACCCATCCAGTTAGAGTCAATTTGAACAATCATATTAACATCAATATTTAACTCATGGTAACCATAGTTGATAAATTTAGATGGTATTAGATTATTACTATGCCAGAATTCCTTGATTAATGATATTGAAATTTTCCTATTTTTAATTTCTTCCTCATTTATAATAAATCTAATGGCTTCATCTATTAAATGAACCTTATCATTTCTTGGCACATCATTTAAAAATAGGAAACCATTCTCTCCTGTTGCAAAAGCATTTCCACAAATAAGCAATCTAGTTGTCAACCATTTCTTAAAGGAATTTGGCAATATTCCATGCATTTTATTAGATAGTGCTTCAAATTTTATGTCCTTGTCTGTAATTTGAATTATTTGGAAATATGCCAACCCAATAACTTTTTCATCTTTATCATAAAATAGGACATAGCGAAAACCATAACTGGGCAAACTAATTTCAAGAGCTTTTAAGTAGGATAAACTTAGATAGAGATTTTCCTTATTCAAAATCTCTTGCCAATCATCAATAAAAATAGTTTTGGTGGAACTAAAATATCTAGTGTTAAATAAATGCTGATTGTTTTTGGAACAGAGTTTTTTTTTGCTTCTCAATGATTACTTTTTAATAATATCTTGAATATGTGAATCTAGAACGTTGAAAATTTTACTTTTATTTTCGGTAACCTCATAAACTACATTCAATCCATCATCTATAACAACTACTTGTGGGAAATGTTTAACAGCACCAGTAATCAATTGGTCGCTGTAGGATTTTGAATTGACTACGTGTTGGAATTTAAATGGGAAACGTTTCAATGACTTACGAACAGTAGGTTCATCCTCATCACTTAACGCTATAAAATTAACCTGATTATTATTAGCGTATTTAGTTACTAATTCGTTGAGTTCAGGGATTTCACGGATGCAATCACCACACCATGTTGCCCAAACACATATTACTGTTGCATCTCCATGAATTGAATCAGAACTAATGTGATGACCATCAATTGAGTTAAATGAAAAATCTGGTACTTTTAGCATATTATTTTTTTTACAAGAAACTAAAAAAAAGAAGGTAGCAAATACTATAACATTACGAATCATGTCACAATGGTATAAAATAAAATTTGAGTTTTATTGTTTCTATCTCAATAAATGAATTTCACCATTATTATAATACCATTTGGTTTGTTTTGGGTTGGTATACTTAACTCTGAACAGATAAACTCCCTGTTGAGCAGGTTCGCCTTGAAAGGTTCCATCCCAACGATTATTCACATTATTTGAATGGAACACTTTTTCTCCCCATTGGTTGTAAATATCCATTTCCATTTGAAAAACACCCTGCGTCATTCCAGCCAAACCATAAGTATCATTAATTCCATCACCATTTGGAGAAAAACTGTTAGGAATATGAATGAATAAATCTGCATTCACATATATAAATTTTGTCTCTTCGTCAAAACATCCATTATCATTTTGTATTCTAAGAGTGATAAAATAAGTCCCAGAATCTTTGAAAGTATGTTGAGTGGAAGAACCATTGTAAGAACCACCATCACTGACTGTCCATATCCAATCAATTGCGTCTTTTGTAGAGCTATCAGTCAATGTAATTACATTTTTTAATGTTGAAGGCTCATCCGGAGTATAATAAAAGTCTGCCTTAGGGTTATCAAATACAATAACGGAATCAGATAATTTAATAGAGTCTACACATCCTTTGTCCGATGTGCCTCGAACAGAAATAATATATTTACCAGAATTAGTATACGTAAAACTAGGATTTGAACCTGTACCATTATTACCATCTCCCCAATCATATCGATATTCTGAAATTGACCCAGATTGAATGGTTGAATTATTCACTACTAAAATTTCAAAAGGAATACAACCAGTATCTTTATCGAGAGAAATTAATAATTTAGGTAAAGGGTTGATAATCAAATCTTGAATCAGGGTATCCTTACATCCTTCATTACTAGTTGTTATCAACTCTACTGAATATGTATCTACATCAGGGAATTTATATGTTATATCTTTAGTATTAAAGTTATTGCCATCAACAGTCCATTTGTTTTGATCAATGGAGCCAGAACTAATTGTACTGGTATTATTAATTTCAGTATTATCTCCAAAACAATTAAGTGATGAATTAAAAGAGTTTTTAGGCAATGGGTGGATTAAAAATGAATTTAAAACACTATCAACACACCCGTCAGTACTTGTAGTTTTAAGCAATAAAGTATGTGTGCCAATGTTAGCTGGAGTAAGTTTAGGTCTTATACTTGATGAGATAAAATTACCATCTAAGAACCACTCATATTTGCTAAATGTACTAGGCGATGTAATCGTTGAAAAATCAAGTGGTGATACAGGTAAATTTAAACACTGATCATCAATGAAAAAAGCTGTAGATTGAAGTGGGTAAACCACAAAGCTATCAAGAAAGCTTATTGAACATCCATTTCTTGTTTGAACAGATAGTTTCACTTTATTGACTCCTTCATTAATTGCTTTATAATTAAAAATGGAGTCCGTTGAAACTACAACACCACCAATCTCCCAGTTGTAAGCTACAAAACTGTCCATACCCAATTTGTTTGAAGAACTAATTTGTTGTGTTAGTCCATTACAAATAGCTTTCACATTTATGTCTAGAATTACAGGAGAGGTGATAATAATTGACTTTGATGTATCAGCCTCACAACCTTCATCAGAAACCAGCTTTAGCTGAATAGTCTTTTTACCTGGAATCATGTATTTTATTTTAGCAGAGTCTCCATTTTCTATTAAGCCATCATCAAGATTCCAACTTAGATCATACGATCCGGAAATAATTTTAGATGCATCAATAAATTGAGTACTATCATCAAAACATGTGTTGATTGCCTTAAAGTCTGGATTAGGTAAAGGATTTACATTAACATCTTGAACAAAAGAGTCTTTACACAAGCTATCTTGCTCCATAACAAGCTTAATTGTATATGTACCAGAGGATGAAAACTGTTTATTATAATCGAATGAATATGCCGTATCAAGACTTGAAGTAGTCCAAATGGTATCTGTAAAAGTACCACCATCAATAGTTGAAGTATTTTTAAATGTATTACCAAATCCAAAACAGGTATCATTATATAAAAATGCTACATCAAAGTTTGGATATTTATAAACAGACTTATTTGTAAGATTAGAACAACCGCTATCTGATACTACTGTTAACGTTATGATATAATTACCTGAATCTTTAAGAAAATATGTCGGAGATTTTATTGAATCACCAGCAGAATTTGGAAATTCCCAAACATATTCTTCAATTGTGCCTGAACTTATATTGGAGGTATTTACAAAATAAGTTGAATCAAAGAAGCAAACATCATCGAAAGAAAAATCAGCTTTTGGAGTTGGGTTAACAATTAATGTATCCATAATTGTATCTCTACATTGATTTTTAGTTACAACTTCCATCCGAATAGGAAATTTTCCAATAGTATCAAAATAGTTCGAAGCACTTTTAGCATACTTAGTAGGGGCATCATCAATATTCCAAATAGTTGTTAATCGTTCCTCATTAGACGGTATTAAACTGATATCATTAAAAACAACTGTAGAACTGTCACAAATACTCCCGTGAGAAATCTTGGCTGTAGGCGAGTCATATATACTAAGTTCAACAAAAGCAGAATCATAGTTACTGCATCCATCAAAAGTTGGCTTATAAACATACAATTTAGCTAAATAAGTTCCTGTATCGCGATATGTGTGAGTTGGATTCTGAGAACTTGAAGTATCACCATCACCAAAAAACCATTTCCACCTTGTTGCATTATACTCAGCAAATCCTCGAAATTTTGTTGACCTACCAACACAAGATGATAATTCTGTATTTAAAGCTGAATTAGTAA
>JAQWZS010000130.1 GCA_029253325.1 Bacteroidia bacterium | reverse complement strand
CTTACCTGCAAGGACCTCAGCAAGTAGCTTAAAGGAGTCTTTGGTTAAACCACCGGTGTGTGGAGTTAGTATTACTTTATCGTTCTGATTAAGTAGTTCTAATTCTGTTTTCTCTTTTTCAGTGTACGAACTCAAGTTTTCATTAGGCAATACATCGAGTCCAGCACCCAAGATTTTGCCACTTTTTAGATGCGATATTAAATCTGGGATATTAATCACTTGACCTCTTGACAAATTCAATAAGTAAAATGGTTTTGAAACACCATTTATAAATCCTTGATCAACCATATTTTTAGATGATTCATTCAACGGAACATGAAGCGTGATTACATCTGATTTTTGTTGCAATTCCTCTAACGTAACTTCTCTCACAAAATCATCGCCAAAATTTTTCAAATACTTGTCATAAGCAATTACATCGCACCCAAAAACTCGTAATTTAGAAGCAAGCTCTTTCCCCACATTTCCATAGCCGATTATTCCAACTGTCAGGTTTTTTAGTTCTACTCCTTGATTTTCCATTCTCAGCCACTTACCTTGACCAATCTCGCTGTTTGATTTAACTGTATGAGTAAGCAAACTAAGCATCATGCCTATGGTTTGCTCTGCAACGGCATTTCTATTTCCCTCTGGAGCATTCAAGCAAGCTATTCCTTTTTGGTTGGCATAAGCCAAATCTATATTATCCATACCTGAACCTAGTCTGCCTATCACTTGCAGTTTAGGAGCAAGATCAATCCATTTTTTATCCAGCATTAACTTGCTTCTTAACACTAAAATTGTGGCATTTGTCAAAGCATCTGGGAGCTCTTCAATTGTTATATTGGGAGAATAATTTATAGTTGACCCTTCAAGTTTTTCAAAAAAAACTTCATGCACTTCATCAATGACTAAAATCGTATGATTAGACCAATTTTTCATAATGAAACCAGACTGAAATTCACATCGCTTCCTAGAAATAATTTAGCTTCTCTTAAAAAATCATTCGTGATGTCGGACAGATAAAATGAGTCCTCTTTGTCGTTTTTTTCTGGGTTAATCAATTGTTGATTAGCTAAAACTTGGTCAACCTTCTCAGCAATAATTTTCGGAGTATGCAAGACTTTCAAACCATTGTCAAAATACTTCTCGATTTGATTGTAAATAATGGGATAATGGGTGCAAGCTGGAATAAGCAGCTCGCAATTTTCAAAACCTTTAAAATATCGTTTAAAAATTGGCAATAAAACATCCTCTTCAACAAACCCATCTTCAATCATTGGTGCTAATAATGGGGTAGCTTTTGCAACAATTTCTAACGATGAATTTAACTGACTTAGTTTCTGATCAAACATCCCAGAACCGATAGTTTTTCTGGTGCCAATAACTCCAATTCTTTGATATTTTTTTTGTTCTGCTATTAACGCAACAATAGGACTAATTACTTCAACAATTTGGTCATCAACAAAGGGTAAATTTTCTAGTTTGTGAATGACAGTTGCCGCACTATTACATGCAACTACAATAAGTTTACAGTCTTGTTGATTTAAAAAAGAAAAAATAGACGAAACGTACTCTTTAAGTGTGTTTTCGCTTTTATCACCATAAGGCAGATGAGCGGTATCGCCATAATAGACAAACCTTTCATTAGGAAGCTTATCTTTTAAAGCTTTTAGAATGGACAGCCCACCCAAGCCTGAATCAAAAACACCAATTGGTTGTCTTGATCGGCCGATAATCGTATTCTTATTTAAGCCCAAGCTTAGCTTTGACAAGTGGCATTAGATCATATGAAGGATCGCTAAAAATCATACCACTACCCTCTGAACTATCCATCACATATGCATAACCATTTGCTTTGGCTACAGCTGCTATGGTTTGTTTGACACGTGCATACAATGGCGTAAGAAGAGACTCTTGCTCTTTTTGCATTGCATCTGAACCAGTTTTTTGCATTTCCTGATACTGCTTCTGCAAATTTTCAATTTCTTGAGTCTTTACTTCTTTTACACTCGTTGGCACAGATTCATCATCAATAATTTCCATTAGTGACTGGTATTTAGTTTGAGTTTCTTTTTGTTTCTCAGCAAGTAATGCTTCCCATGTTTGTCTTACCTTTTCTAGCTTCATTGAGATAGTGTCAGCTTCTGGCATTGACTCAATTAGTTCAGTACTATTAATATGGGCTACCTTAGTTTGTGCTTGTGCAACTATGGTGGTACATAAAATCATTAAAATTGAAAATACTTTCTTCATGTTATGGTTTTTATTTTTTGTTTAATCTTATTTATTGTGGAGGTAAATTAATTCCCTTTTCTGACGATGTAGATACTACACCTAATTCCTCTAATACCTCATCACTGCGATCATATTTTGAATTAGACACGAGCATAAGTAAATCACCACTTTTGTCAAATATAAAATCTAATCCATTATTTTTTGCAACTTTATTAATCGCCGTATACAGTTTATCCTGTATTGGTCTTATCAATTCCGACTTTTTTCGAAACAACTCCCCTTCGGAACCAAATCTGTCTAACTGAAATTTCTTTGCCTCATCTTCCTTGGAATTTATTTCTTTTTCCCTAGCAATCTGCATATCTTTTGTGAGAAGCACCTTCTCAACCTTGAATGCTTTGCGTAGGTTATCAATTTCTAGAAATTTTTTCTCTACCTCTTGTTGCCATTGAGCACTTAACTCATTGAGTTGAAGTTGAGCAGATTTATATTTCGGTATTTGGGAAAGGATATACTCAGAATCAACATACGCAAATTTTTGAGCGACACTTTGAAATCCTATAAATATAAATAGAAATAGAAATACTAATTTGGAATTCACTTTCATGCTATTAAATATTAACGCCAAAACTGTACTACTTTTCTGTTCAATCAATTTAAGAAGTGCAAACATATGAAATTTTACCGCCTACAATAGGCTTTAATAGTTTTTTGAAAAGGAGAATTCGTAGCGATGTCATAATTAATGGGTTAAATTTAATACTTCTGTGTACACTGTATTACTCACATTTAAAGCTCTATCAAACAATGCAATTTCAAACTTTACGGATTGTGGTTCCAAAAACAAAGGATTTGAAGTCAAACTAATAGACAACACGCCAGATATTGATTTGTATTTACCAGGTGGGGTTAAGTTGGGTATTCGCTCGTGTTGATAGCCATAGGTTTCGTTCGAAGATGGATCTCTTAACTCATTAAACTCTCCTTGAGAATTCATTACAAGAAACTTAATGGGTAGATTATGATAAAACTCACTCGAAAAATTAAACGGTGGTAATGTATCCGTATCAGACAAACCGATATCGCCGTCTGCATCAGAATAAGAAATATTAAGCTGTATTACACTGTCTTTCCCAAATATATCTTTGTGCTGAATCACAGACTCAAGCTCTATTTTAGGCTCAATTGTAAATTGATTATCATCAGGTGCACAGGAGCTAACCAAAATGACAAATAGAGATATTACTTTTGAAGTAAATATGTTGTTGAACGACATGGATGATGTTTGGTCCGTTAATAATCGCAATTTTAACGCTCTTGCCTTGAATATATTTCAATATCAAGCAAAAAATAATGATATCTATGCTCAATATTTAGATCTTATTGGCAAATCAACCGAATCAATATCTCACTACAGTGAAATACCATTCCTTCCGATTTCACTATTTAAAACTCATGATGTAATAACAGGAAAATTTGAAACCAGTCGAATTTTTGAGAGCAGTACGACTACTAGCACTATATCCTCTAGACATTTCATTAAAAATATAAATGATTATCATCAGAATTGTCTAAAAATAATTGAACAAAAAATTGGTCCTTTATCAAGATTTGAAGTTATTGGCTTGCTGCCTAATTACCTTGAAAGACAGAATTCTTCTTTGATTTCTATGGTGAAGTTTCTGATGGAGAAGAATCAGCAGTCCATGAATTTCTTTTTGTATGACTTTGAAAAATTGTATGATAAACTTCATGAATCAAAGAAGAAAAAGCTCCTGTTTGGTGTGAGCTTTGCACTTTTAGATTTTGCTCAAGAATATTCGCTTGATTTAAAGGATTTAACAATCATTGAAACAGGTGGTATGAAGGGGCGAAAAAAAGAAATGACCAAATTGGAACTATACGAACA
This sequence comes from Bacteroidia bacterium, assembly GCA_029253325.1. Classification (GTDB taxonomy): domain Bacteria; phylum Bacteroidota; class Bacteroidia; order NS11-12g; family UBA9320; genus UBA9320. The sequence goes on along the minus strand of JAQWZS010000130.1, from coordinate 608 downwards.
ACTTCAAAACTCTTTCAAAAATTCTACTATCATATCTGAATACGGAATGACAGAGTTATTAAGTCAAGCATACTCCGATAAAAATTGTATTTACACCTGTCCTCCTTGGATGAAAGTTCTTCCAAGGGCAGATAATGACCCATTAAGCAAAGATGCAGTCAAGGGGCATACTGCTGCCCTAAATATTATTGATTTAGCGAATATAAATAGTTGTTGTTTTATTGCTACTGACGACCTAGGCAAGGTCCATGAAGATGGCAGTTTTGAAGTAACAGGAAGATTAGACCAATCCGACATCAGGGGATGTAGCCTTATGGCCATTTAATCTATTCTGAAATAAGCTGATATGCTCGTGGAATGGGTACACTCAAAAATCCATCAATGATTCTTCGTGTATCCTTATTTGTTTTATAGTTTACAATGCAGTTGTCTAGTTCTTCTTCATTAATTTCTTGATCTGTACCCACAAAACCAAAACCGCAATATTTGCCATCTTTTAGAGCAACTACTCCTTTTTCATCGATTGTCCTACCAGGACCAATAATCCATTTATTCAATTCTTTGTTTTCCCACGAACTTAGTACTCGTTTATTGTATTCTTCAATTGT
>JAQWZS010000122.1 GCA_029253325.1 Bacteroidia bacterium | reverse complement strand
AAGGATGATCAGAATAAGGAATATCAATATACCATGAGTGAAAAGGGTGTGAAGTATAGTCTTGAATTAAGCAATTTAAAGTCTGGAGCATACAGCTATGCGGCAAGTGCCATTGTTGGTAGTCAAAAATTAACGGATTATGGTTCGTTTGTAGTTCTTGAATTACAAAAAGAATTGATGAATCAAACTGCAAACTTTGATGTTCTTCATAAAATAGCTTTCAAAACAAATGGTCGCTTTTATCATCCTTCGTCAATGGATTCTTTAGTTCGTGATTTAACAGTCAGTAAACTTGGTAAAACCCAGATTTTAGATCAACATAAATATTCAGAACTCATTCATTTTAAGTTCTTATTTTGGGTAATTATCCTGATTTTGAGTCTGGAATGGTTTGTCCGTAAATGGGCTGGGGGGTATTGATTTTGTTATTTTTTGAGTATTAATCTAATTTTACATAAAAAATAGTATACTTTTGCACCCCTTAAATAGAAATATTTATTAATAAAACACGATGCGATTAACAGCGGAAAAGAAATCAGAAATTATAGCACAGTATGGTGGAGATGCCAAAAATACTGGTCATGCGGAAGCACAAGTAGCTTTGTTTACACACAGAATTTCGCACCTTACAGAACATCTCAAGAAGAATAAAAAAGATTTTTCTACAGAATTAACACTTGTTAAACTTGTAGGTAAAAGAAGATCTCTACTGAATTATATAGCTAAAAAAGATATTGTTCATTATAGAGAGCTTATCAAACAACTAGGTATCAGAAAATAACCTTATCTCCCTAACTACTGGCAGATAGAAGTTTCTGGAAAAAGTCCCAACCGTGAAAGTGAAGTAAAGCACAAATATTTGTGCTGCATTTTTTATTTTCAAGTCGAATAATTTCTAGCATATTACCATTCGGTAACAATAGCTTTAAATTTCAACCAAGTAGATAAAAAATGGTTGACAATTTAAAAATAACATAGCGGTATTTCCGCACAATTATGAATGTATTTACACAAAAATTAAGTTATGGTGATGGCAAAGACATTACCATCGAGACGGGGAAATTAGCACGTCAGGCACATGGATCTGTCGTAGTTTCTCAAGGAAAACTAAAACTATTGGCAACGATAGTTTCTAACAAAGACGCAAGAGATGGAGTAGATTTTCTGCCCATGTCTGTAGATTATCAAGAAAAATTTGCTGCTGGAGGAAGAATTCCAGGTGGTTTTTTGAGAAGAGAAGGAAGACTATCTAATTCAGAAATATTGGTTTGTAGAATTGTAGATAGAACACTTCGACCACTTTTCCCATCTGATTATCACTCTGAAACTCAAGTAATGATTCAATTAATCTCTGCTGATTCAGAGATTATGCCGGATGCACTAGTTGGTTTGGCTGCTTCTGCGGCGTTAACCATCACAGACATTCCATTTGAAGGTCCTGTATCTGCCCTTAGAGTGGGAAGAATAGATGGAGCGTGGGTGATTAATCCTTTTGCTAGTCAAATGGCAGACTCGGATGTTGATTTGATGGTAGCTGGAACAGCTGCAGATATCAATATGGTTGAGGGTGAGATGAATGGTATTTCCGAAAAAGAAATGGTTGAGGCTCTTAAATTTGCTCATACTCACATTAAAAATGATTGTGCAGCACAGCTAGCACTTTGTGATCAATTGGGTGGTCGAAAAGCACCAAGAGAATATAATCACGAGACTAATTCAGATGAATTGAAGAAGCAGGTTATGGATGCTACCTATCAAAAATACTATGATGCAGCCAAAACTCCTTCTGTTAAGGAAGAACGTGCTGAGAAGTTTAAAGCAATTGATAATGAGTATATTGACTCCTTATCAGAGGATACAGATGATACTACGATGACTATGGTAAAAAGATATCTTGGTAAATCAAAGAAAGAGGCTGTACGTAATATGATGTTGGATAATAAGCAGAGATTAGACGGTAGAGCATTAAATGAAGTACGTCAAATATGGACAGAAGTTGATTACCTTCCATCTGTTCACGGATCTGCACTATTTACAAGAGGTGAGACGCAATCATTAACATCGGTTACGTTAGGTTCTAAGCTAGATCAGCAGATGATTGATAATTATCAAGAGAAGTCATTTAGTAAATTCATGTTACACTATAACTTTCCTTCTTTTTCAGTAGGTGAAGCAAGACCAAATCGAGGTCCTGGTAGACGTGAGATAGGTCATGGTAATTTAGCTGAACGTGGACTTAAACGAATGATACCTGATGATTTCCCATACACACTTCGGATTGTTTCTGACATTTTAGAAAGTAATGGTAGTAGTTCTATGGCTACAGTATGTGCAGGTAGTATGGCCATGATGGATGCTGGTATTCAAGTGAAAGCTGGGGTTTCTGGTATTGCAATGGGTATGGTAGCAGATGATAAAGGTCGTTATGCGATACTTTCAGACATACTAGGAGACGAGGATCATTTGGGAGATATGGACTTCAAAGTTGTAGGAAACGAAGATGGTATTTACGCATGCCAAATGGATATGAAAGTCGACGGTTTATCGTATGATGTGCTTGAAGAGGCACTCATGCAAGCCAAAGAAGGTCGTATGCATATATTAAACGAAATGGAAAAGACCATTTTAAAACCAAATACAGGGTTGAAAGATCATGCACCTCAGATTGAAGTAATGACTATTCCAAAAGATAAAATTGGTGCTGTCATCGGTTCTGGAGGAAAAGTGATTCAAGAAATCCAGCAAGAAACAGATGCTACAGTGACTATCGAAGAAGATGGCGACTTTGGTATTGTAGAAATTTCTGGTGTAGGTAGTGGTCCAATAGAGGCAGCGAAAGAATGGATTCTCGGCATTATAACAGATCCAGAAGTGGGAACAGAATATGTAGGTAAGATAAAATCAATTGTTGATTTTGGTGCTTTCGTAGAAATTCTACCTGGAAAAGAAGGGTTGCTTCATATATCAGAGATTAGCTGGGAACGATTAGAGTCTATGGCTGATGTATTTGAGGAAGGCGAAGAAGTAAAAGTTAAGCTAATAGAATTCGATGAGCGTAACGGTAAGCTTCGTCTGTCAAGAAAAGTTCTTCTTGAAAAACCTGAAGGATATGTAGAACGTCCGCCAAGAGAGCGAAGAGATAACAACCGAAATGGTGGTGATAGAAGAGGCGGAAGAGACAATAGAGGACGAGATAATCGTGGAAGAAATAATCGAAAATAAGATCGATTAGTTAATCCAACAAAACACAAAAAGGTGAGCTTAACGGCTCACCTTTTTTTTTTGAATAAAATTTACTTTTAGATCATTTTTTGATGAAATTAATCCGTTTCTAAACGATTAAACGAAAAATGTGGGAATCTATTTAAGTGCTCAATGCATTGATTATAAGCAACTTAACATTGCGTGTGGATTATTTTTGTAAAAAAGTGGTAGATAGTGGGAGAAAGTGGGGAAATTGGTTTTATTTTTACAGCATCAAACCAACAAAACGTGTCTAAATCATTATACATCGGAGAATTTGCAGCTAAGCTTGACGACAAGGGTCGAGTAGTTTTGCCTGCTGGTTTGAAGAAGCAATTGCCAAAAGATGCAATTGGTAAGTTGGTGGTGAATCGAGGTTTTGAAAAATGTCTTACACTCTATACACGAAAAGATTGGGATATTGAGCTTGGCAATTTGAGCTCATTGAATCACTTTAATAAAAAGCATAGATTATTTATTCGGCATTTTAGTAATGGTGCGACTGAGGTTAACTTAGATAATGCTTCCAGAATGCTGATTCCAAAAAAGTTATGTGAGTATGCTGGAATTCAAAATGAGGCAATCTTTTATGCTTATGGTAACCGTATAGAAATTTGGAGTAAGCATCATTATAATGATATGATGGATGTTGATGCAGATGATTTTGCAGCACTAGCTGAGGACGTAATGGGAGATGAGAATGGAGGTAATGATGAATAGTTATCACGCTCCAGTCATGTTGGATGAGTGCATTGAAGGTTTGAATATAAATCCAGATGGAATATATGTTGATGTGACATTTGGCGGTGGTGGTCATTCAAGAGCAATTCTTAACCAGCTTAGTGAAAAAGGACTCCTGCTGGTCTTTGATCAAGATGTTGATGCTTTGGATAATAAGATTGACGATCCGCGTTTAATTTTTTGTGAGGCCAATTTTGAGTATCTGGCTAATTTTTGTGCATATCACAGGTTGAGTGAAATTGATGGTTTGCTAGCTGATCTAGGGGTAAGTTCTCACCATCTTAATGAAAAAGATCGTGGCTTCTCTTTTCGATTTGAGGAATCTGATTTGGATATGCGGATGAATTCTTCCTCAGAGATATCTGCTGTAGATATATTAAACACTTATGATCAGCCAAG
>JAQWZS010000117.1 GCA_029253325.1 Bacteroidia bacterium | reverse complement strand
ACCATATTGAGACGGTGAGATGCTTCCATGATATCTTTTCCTTTTTTTTTTTTTTTTTGAGGTGATACTACATACCAAATTTCATCTAATTTGGCTTGATCTAACATGTATTGACCGATAATTAAATGCCCAAAATGTATGGGGTTGAACGACCCAAAAAATAATCCTACCTTCATTCTAATCTTCTGATTCTAAAAACTTTGCAACTATATTTTCTGCAGTTTCAAATGTATCATTTAATACATCGTTAACAATAACTTTATCAAATTGATGTTCATAAATTAGTTCACTTTTGGCTTTTTCTATTCGCTCCATAAGTCGATGCTCAACCTCAGTCTCTCTTTTACGAAGCCTTTCCATAAGGGTACGAATGGACGGTGGCCTCAAAAAAACAGCTAGTGCCTGATCTCCATAAAACTTCTTAATATTTAGCCCTCCAATGACATCCACATCAAAGATTACAGTTTTACCAGCTGCCCATAGCCGTTCTACCTCTGATTTAAGCGTGCCGTAAAATAGGCCCTTATATACTTCCTCGTATTCTAAAAATGAGTCATTTTTAATAGCTTTTAAAAACTCATTTTCAGAATAAAAATAGTAATCACGTCCGTTTTCTTCATTCGGTCTTTTTTGTCGTGTAGTCACACTAACAGAAAAAGCGAGTGAGTCAATTTTATTTAGTAGATGTTTAACAATGGTGGTTTTACCACTTCCACTTGGTGCCGAGAATATGATTAATTTATTACTCAAAATATTTTATAAAAGGTTAAGTACTTGTTCTTTTATTTTTTCTAACTCTTCTTTCATGGCAATCACTTCTTTTTGGATGCCCGTGTGATTTGCTTTACTTCCCAACGTGTTAATTTCTCGACCCATTTCTTGTGCCACAAAATTAAGGGACTTCCCTTTGGGGTTGTTGGATAGCGATTCTATAAAATGATTACAATGCTCACTAAGTCTAATCTTTTCTTCATTGATATCCATCTTTTCAAGGTAGTAGATGAGTTCTTGTTCGAATCGATTTTTATCAAAACTTTCATCGTCTAGTAATTGACTTAATTTTTTATGAAGCCGCTCTCGTGTTGTAGCTGTTCGCTCTGGCTCAAACTCTTCAATTTTGGGGATGCCTGTAAGAATAGTTGCCGTGTATCCATGCAAAACATCTTGTAAACTATTCCCTTCTCTTATTCTAAATTCGTCAAATTCATGAAATGCTTTTTTGCCCACATCTAGGATTAGGGTATATAAGTCAGGGTCAAGTTGATCCTGGTCTTGATAAATAACATCATGCATGCCCGTAGTAATTTTGAAAATATCATGTTCAGGAGCATCCAATTGTTCACTAAGTGATTTTAGCTTGGTATAGTATTGCTTAGCTAGGGCTTCATTGATTTGAATTTCACTCTCACTAATTTCGTGTTTGACAATATTAACTGATAAAGTAGCACTACCACGTTCAATAAGCTTCCCAAATGTGTTTCTGATTTCAATTTCTTTTGACATTAAAAAACGAGGCATTCTTAAGTTGAGATCAAGATATTTTCCGTTCAGGGCTTTAATCTCTACCTTAACACTGTATTTCTCGGTATGTCTTTCGGCTACACCATAGCCGGTCATGGATCGTATCATTTTACTAATAGCAAATGTAATTAGTAAAGACTAGATTTTTTAGGCGGAGTAGAATTGAGTTGGATTTTACAGCAATATTAAATTACTCTTAAATGACATATGTCAATCTGTTTTTCCCATTTGAGCAATTAATTTTGTAGTGTAAAAACTTTAAAAATTGAGTATGAATTATTTAAAATACCTATTTATCTCGACCTTATTTCTAACGACTAAGTTAGTAAAAGGAAACTCATTAGATTCTCTTGCATCACCTAATCAAAAACATGATGTCTTTGAGGTAACGTCTTTGTCTGCAGACGAATCTCAATTGGTGAAATTGACCATAACGATTACCCCCGAGGGAGTAGCCCATGTTTCCAAATCGTTTATGGTTAAGTCTTCGACAGATGTCGTTCAACAGCATGTGGTGGGGAGAAATCTCGATAATATTTCGACTACAAAAACAAATACCGATGAGAGAACGGGATTTTTATGGCGGGTCATTGTCTGCGGACGGGAGTCGCTACATCCAACTATCGGTAGATTACGATAGCTTGGGGATAGCTCATGTGACCAAAGATTCAAGACCTCCCAGAAGGAACGATAAGGTTAAGGTATATTTCAAAACAACTCAAAATAGTGTCGTATTCTCAATGCCAATGGATGATACTTATAGAGAAATAGATTACGAAAATAGATCCGAAAAAGATACCATTTATTGGGTGCCTATTGCGATGGATTCGCCTCCTGTTGGTATTCCGGGTTCCAAGATAAAGGTATGGTGTGAGGGAGAAAAAGAGGGTTTTGCTCAGTCAGTTTCTTATGGGAAAATCGATTTTGTTAATTGCAGTGAACCTTCTAGCGAATTAAATATTAGTGTCAATGGTTCGGAACCGCTTACTGGGGGTGGAATTTATTTGTATGCTAAAGGGATTGTGTATGAATAATGGATTCGAAATTCTACTTTAATTCCTTCCTTTATTCACTAAAAAAAGACCACCAATAATAAGCAATCCATAGCCAATCTTTTCAATGGAAATGGTATCCATTCCCAATGAAACAGCAATGAGTGTGGCTAAAAGTGGTTGTAAATAAATATAGCTGCCCACAGTTGTTGAATTACTATTTTGCAGGGCCCATGCATTGAGCAAGTAGGCTAAAATGGTAATCCCTACAATGACATAAATCATAGCAAAAATGGCCTGATTAGGAAGAGTGGTCCACGAGACATTCATGAAATCGGATATCCCAATTGGAAAAACCATCAAGAAACCATACGTAAACAGAAATGTAGTAATGGTCATGGCATTATATTTTTTTAAAAGTCGAGTGACATAATAAAGGTAATAAGCATAACTAATAGCATTAAGTACGACCAATAAATCTCCCCAGAATCCATTGTTGTCAAATGAAAAATGGAAGATATCAACTAATAGTGCTGCTCCCGAGAAGGCAATAATTATTCCTAAGTAGACCAAGGGTTTAATTGGGGATTTATTACCAATAGCAGAGAAGATAACCACAAAAATGGGGGCCATTAACATGAGTACTGATGCATTGATAGAGGAGGTCATAGATAGTCCCTTGAAAAAAGCGGTCATATTGAATGCTACACCAAAGAATGCAGCAACAAGCAGTTGCCAATAATCTCGTTTTTGTTCGATCCGTTCTTTTGAAAAAAATAGATAATGAACTAAGAAGAAAATCATCCCTGCACCCACTCTAAGAAGTATGAATGCCGTTGGGCTGATGTATTGTGGCATAGCCCATTTAGCAAAACTAAAATTACCAGCGTAAAATAACGCCACAGCAAATAATGCTAGGTGAACTAGGATTTTTTTGTTAATGTTCAATGGCACAAATTAAACCTAAAAATATAATGGTACTCATCAATCACTTTCCCGTGTTGTAAGTAAGTTTTATATCGATTTGTTCAAAGAACACTTTTTTTCATATCTGAAGATACTTATCCTTGTACTGATGTACGATTTTATTGCTGGCAAAGTAGATCGAATTACACCTACTGAAGTTGTAATTGATTCTAATGGAGTAGGATATCTTCTTCATATTACACTCAATACGTTTGAAAAGATAAAGACAGAAAAAGAGATAAAGATTTATGCTCACCTGATTGTAAGGGAGGATAGTCATACGTTGTATGGATTTTCAACAACCAATGAGCGGGAGATGTATGTAAAATTGGTAGGTGTAAATGGTGTAGGCCCGAGCACTGCAAGAATGATTTTAAGTAGTCTGAGTGTGGACGATGTGATTAGTGCTATTTCTAATGCTAACATCGCGGTATTAAAAAGCATTAAAGGAATAGGTCCGAAAGCTGCCCAGCGTTTGGTAGTAGAATTACAAGATAAACTTGGGGGTATTGGAACAGATGCTGCTTATCAACTTACTGGAGGTGGACAAGCTATGGAAGAAGCATTGGAAGCATTGATAGCTCTCGGATTTGCAAAACCAGCGGTCAATAAAATATTGATGAGAATATCTAAAGAATCGGGCAATAATTTAACCACAGAAGAGTTAATTAAAAAATCGTTACAATTATTGTAAATTTGCATTCCTTCAAAAAAGATAACAGCCTATAAGAAAACCCCTACTCCACTCCATAAGTTTGGCATTAAACTTTTGAAAAGTAAATTATTTATAGCAAGTATTCCAAGAGGATTCAAGGCTCTGGTCCCTTTGTGCATCTTTTTTTTAGTAGGACTCTCAGTCACTGCCCAAACCGATAGTGCTTCAAAATCTAGTGATAAAAGAACGAAGACTAATATTGACTTTAAAGACCCTCCCAATATTAAAACATTGTATAAGTATGATGCTAAGACAGGGAATTATCTTGAAATATTAACAGTTGGGGGTAAGCAAGTTGGTTCGCCAAAGGTTTTGACACTGGGTCAATATCTTAGAGCAAAAGAAAAACAAGATAGAGAGGCTTACTACCGTAAAAAAAGTAATGCAGATAACTATGTGAAGGGTGGAGGAATCATCCCAAAAATAGCAATTACCCCAGAGATCTTTGATAAAGTATTTGGTGGGGGAATAATAGATATTAAACCTACAGGTAGTGCAGAAGTAACTTTTGGAGGGAGGTTCAACAAAGTAGAAAACCCTACTTATGCTGTCCGTCAGCAACGAAATGGTCAATTTGATTTTGGGATGAAAATGCAACTCAACGTTACTGGTCAAATTGGTGATCGATTGAAACTGAATTGGAATTACGATACCGAAGCGACCTTTGAATTTGAAAATCAAATGAAACTGAATTGGGGTGGTGGAGAAGATGATATCGTTAAAAATATTGAGTTAGGAAATGTGAGTTTGCCACTTAATGGTAGTCTTATTCAAGGCGGTAGAAATCTATTTGGAATCAAAACTCAATTACAATTTGGGAAGTTGAAAGTAGCTGTAATTGCTACTCAAGACAAAGGTGAAACCAAAGAAACAGAGGTGACAGGTGGTGCTCAGGTAAGTAATTATGATATTCAAGCACATAATTATGATGTGAATAGGCACTATTTTTTATCTCATTATTTCGCAGACAATTATGACAATGCCCTTTCTCGCATTCCTATAATTACGTCTAGTGTTCAGATAAATTACGTTGAGGTATGGGTGACGAATCGAAATAATGCTGTTGGGAATTCACGAAATATTATGGGTTTCATGGATTTGGGAGAGAGTGAGTCTAATGTATATCGTTCATGGGTGCTGGGTAATGGCAACCAGTTCCCAGATAATAGTCATACTAATTTATATTCAGACTTTGTTAGGGGACAAGATTTTTGCAATCCTACCGATTCTCGATTGGAATTGGGGACAGATTACGAATGTTTGAGTAATGCTCGAAAACTGAATGCCAACGAATTTAGTTTTCACCCAACTTTAGGCTACATATCCCTCAATCAGTCATTGAATAACGATGAGGTACTTATGGTTGCCTATGAATACACTGCAAATGGTGCGAATTACCAAGTAGGTGATTTGACCATTGATAATCCCCAAACAACGGGATCAAATAGTCACCTAAATTTAAAATTATTGAAACACTCAACCATCAAGCCCAATTTACCTGCATGGGACTTGATGATGAAAAATATCTATTCATTGAATACGTATAACCTACAGAGGGAGGATTTTACTATGAATGTGGTTTATGCTGACGATCCGTCTGGAGCGGATTTGAATTACCTTCCGGTTGAACCTACTGAAACTGCAATTAAAGATAAGCAGCTTATTACCGTATTAAACCTAGATAAGATTAATAAACAGCAAGAAGCAAAGCCAGATGGTGTTTTTGATTTAATAGATGGAATCACTATCGATGCTGTAAAAGGTAGGATAATATTTCCAGTCAGAGAACCATTTGGAGATTTTCTTCGAGAAAAATTTAAAGATCAAGTTGAGGCAGACTATTATGTTTTTGATTCCCTTTATCAAACTACCAAATGGAATGCAGAACAAGATTTAAAACACAATAAGTTCTTTCTAAGGGGAACATTTAAAGGTTCTTCATCTGATCAAATCAGATTACAATGCTATAATATTTCAAGAGGATCTGTTCGGGTTACGGCCAATGGTAATGCTTTAAATGAGGGTTCAGATTACACAGTAGACTATCAGATGGGAACGGTTAAGATTATTAATCAAGGTATTTTGAATTCTGGAGCAGCAATAAAAGCTACTTGTGAGAGTAATTCACTGATTAATATCCAACAAAAATCGTTAGTCGGTACACGTTTAGATTACAAGCATTCAGACAAACTTTTATTGGGGGCTACCTTCATGCACATGTCTGAACGACCTTTAACCAATAAAGTTAATATAGGAGAAGAACCCCTCCGAAATTCCATTTGGGGATTTGATGGGTCATATAATACAGATTCACGATTTTTAACTCGTTTGGTAGATAAAATTCCTTTTATTGAAACCAAAGAGAAATCAACCATTAGCATCACGGGAGAATTTGCCCACCTCATCCCTCACAAAGCAAAAACACAAGGGGATAAAGGGACCTCATACATTGACGATTTCGAAGGAGCTGAAACACCATATGACCTCAAATATGTGAGAAGTTGGTTTATGGCAAGTACCCCACAAGGTCAGCCAGAGCTATTCCCAGAAACCTCAAATCCATTGAATGCCGATAGTAG
>JAQWZS010000100.1 GCA_029253325.1 Bacteroidia bacterium | reverse complement strand
TCAATAAGATTAGCAGCATCCATAAGATCTTGATCAATGGTAACACTCCCAACATAATCCAGCTCAGTTTGCGTGATTTTAGCTCGATGAATCTTCGATTTTAATACTTCAATAATCATAAAATATTATGATTGGCAAAGGTAAGTTTATTTGGTTGAATAGGGTTTCTAGTAAAATTAATTTATGACTAACGAGAAAAATTGTATTACATCGGCAATTTTATGAATCTTGATTGTGTAATCTTTTTGATTAATGTCTATCTGATCACTCAGTATAAAATCGCTAAAGCCTAATTTTTCTGCTTCTTTAATACGTTGATCAATTCGATTGACTCCGCGTATTTCACCGCTTAGACCAATTTCACCAGCAAATACCATTTTATTTGATAGAGCAGCATTTTCAAAACTTGAAATTATAGAAGCAGCAATCCCTAGATCTGTTGCAGGGTCATTTATTTTAAGTCCTCCAGCAATATTTACAAAAATGTCTTGTTGTGAGAGTTTGTACCCGCATCTTTTTTCTAAAACAGCGAGAAGCATATTTAACCGTTTGATATCATAACCGTTCGTGTTTCTTTGAGGATTCCCATAAACAGCACTACTAACAAGAGCTTGAGTTTCAATCAGTAAGCTACGATTGCCTTCAAGAGAGGCAACAACACCAACTCCTGAAAGATTTTCACTGCGTTGGTTAATAAGAATTTCAGATGGGTTATCAACTTCACGCATTCCCTCAGATGTCATTTCATAAATTCCAAGTTCAAGAGAATTTCCAAAGCGGTTTTTTAACGTTCTTAATATTCTATAATTATTTTGTGTTTCACCTTCAAATTGAAGGACAGTATCAACCATATGTTCTAGAAGTTTAGGGCCTGCTAATTGACCTTCTTTAGTAATATGACCAACTAATATAATTGGAAGTTCGTGTTGCTTAGCATATTGAACGAGTATTGCACAGCTTTCTCGGACTTGTGAAATGGTACCAGGTGTAGAGTCTAAATACTTACTATAAATGGTTTGAATTGAATCTATGATAACGAAGGCTGGGTTAGTTTCCTTCAATTTATTTTTAATTTTTTCGACACACGTTTCATTTAGTAAGAGGCAGTCTTCATTTGTAACCCCTATTCTATCTGCTCTCATTTTTATTTGAGTAAGACTTTCTTCACCACTTACATAAAGCACCTTTTTATTCATTCTAAGTGCTGTTTGTAGGAGTAGTGTTGATTTTCCAATCCCTGGTTCACCACCCAATAAGACAATTGATCCAGGGACAATTCCACCACCTAACACACGGTTTAATTCTGTTCCAGGTGCTTTAAGCCTTTCTAGTTCATAAGCATCTACATTCAATATTGGGGTTACAATTCCTTCAATATCATTGAGGTTCATCATAGTGCTTTTGGATTTAGTAACCACTTCTTCCTGAATGGTATTAAACTCTCCACATGAGAAGCACTTACCCATCATTTTTGGGTAAGTGCTACCGCAATTTGAGCATATAAAAACAGACTTGGTTTTAGCCATATGAACTATAAAAATTTGTTTGAACGAAAATGGTCATTTTTATTAATTTAATAAAGGAATATCTTCTAGATTACTTTAACATCTAAAAATATTGAATTGAAATCTGTAAAGCATACAAAGAATTCTCTATTTTTGTCGGCGATACGGAATAAAAAACAATAAAATGAAAAAAATCACATCATTATTAATGTTACTATGTCTTTTGACATTTAGTGTTCAAACAACTTTTGCTCAAGATGCAGCCAATGATACTACAACAGAAGTAGTTGATTCATCATCAGTTGTAGCTGACGATTCTGCAGCGACAGAAGTAGTTGAAGAAGAAATTGTAACAGAGGAGGTAGTAGTTGAAGAGGAAGAAAGTGGTCTGCAAGTTCTTAAGAAGAAATTTATTGAGGGTGGAGCAGGATTTATGTCTCTTCCTTTAATATGTTTAATTCTTGGTTTAGCAATTGCTATTGAGCGAATTATATCATTGTTCTGGATGAGCATTAATAACGATGAGTTTGTCGAAAATATAGAAAAGGAAGTTTCGGCTGGAAATTTAGAAGCTGCTAAAGAAATTTGCAGAAACACTAGAGGTCCTGTGGCAAGTATATTTTATCAAGGTTTAGACAGAGCAGATCAAGGATCAATCGATGTAGTTGAGAAATCTGTAGTGAGTTATGGTTCTGTTCAAATGGGGCAACTCGAAAAAGGTCTAGTTTGGTTATCATTATTTATCGCACTTGCACCAATGTTAGGTTTCATGGGTACTGTCATTGGTATGATTGAGGCTTTTGATGCAATTAAAGCTGCTGGAGATATTTCTCCAAGTGTTGTGGCTGATGGTATATCTGTTGCACTTTTAACGACGGTTGCAGGTCTTATTGTTGCCATTATTTTACAGATTTTTTACAACTTCATTACTTCAAAAATTGATGGAATTGTAAATGGAATGGAAGATGCTTCTATATCGTTAGTTGATATACTAGTTAAAAATAAAGTTGTAAAAGCATAATATGTTTAAGTCAGGAAGAATAATATTTTATTCAGTAGTAGTTGTCTTAGTATTCATCTTTATGATAATTGTATCAAATGATGAGTATGCAGGAAGTGAGATGGGGCTATGGATAGCTATATTGCTTGCTTTTGGATCGATGCTATCGATTATTGTCTCGTCTGTTATTCATTTGAAGAATAACCCTAAATCATCTAAAAGTTTATTGATGGGAGTTGGAACAATTTTACTTGTATGCTTAATCAGTTACTTTATTTCATCAGGGAATCTAGGTGACGATTATGAAAAGTATAATATTACTACAGAGAGCCAGTCAAGATTTATTGATATGGGAATATACTTAACCCTTTTTCTAGGATTTACTGCTGTTATCTCTATAGTTGTGTCAGAAGCTGTAGCATTGTTAAAGAACCAATAAATGGGAAGTAGAAGAAGAGATATTCCAGAAATAAATGCCGGATCGATGGCGGATATCGCCTTCTTATTGTTGGTGTTTTTTCTTGTGACTACCACAATGGATATACCTACGGGTCTTCAAGTTGCGTTACCTCCAATTTCAGAGGAACCACCTGAAGATAGTAAGCAGAAAAAACGTGAAGTTTTAGAAGTTTTGGTTAATGCTGCAGATCAACTTTTAGTTGAAGGCTCACCATTAACTATTGATAGACTTCAACAAAAAACAATAGATCACTTGACGAATGAAGGAAAAGATCCTACATTGTCAACTACATCTACTGCTGCTATTGTTTCATTAAAGAATGATCGTGGTACGTCATATGATATGTATGTTCAAGTTTACAATGAGTTGACAGCTGCATATAATCGTGTTAGAGATGATTATGCCATGCAAGAGTATGGTAAGTCATATAAAGATTTAGACCCACAAAGAGATAAGGATAAAATAAAGGAGGTAAAGAAAAAATACCCTCGTAAATTATCAGAAGCTGAACCAGTTAGTATAGGAAGCGAGTAATGGCAAAATTTAAAAAAGATGGTGGACGTGCCACCCCAGCAATAAATACATCTGCACTGCCAGATATTGTATTTATGTTGCTTTTCTTTTTCATGGTTGCAACTAAGATGAGAGATAAGGAGATGAAAGTTAAAACTCAGCTCCCGACAGCTACTGAGGTTGAAAAACTTGAAAAAAAATCAAGATTACATTACATTTTTGTTGGTCCGCCTCTGAATCCAGAGTTTGGAACATCTCCGAGAGTTCAGTTGGATGATGCTTTTGCCACGGTAGATGACATCCAACAATATATTACCCTCAAAAATGGTGAAAAAGACGAAAAGGAAGTGCCTTTTATGACAACCTCCCTTAAAGCAGACAAAACAGTCAAGATGGGTATAATCACTGATATCAAACAAGAGCTCAGACAAGTAAATGCATTAAAATTAAGTTATACTGCATCTAAGGAAGTTAAAGATTAATAATAAATCTAAAAGTAATTAAAGAGAGCTTTTGCTCTCTTTTTTGTTTTCAGACTTCTCAAATATGCATTTATGATTCATTAAGTGAAGGAAGAAACATTATCTTATATCAAGTCACCGATCCAGGAAGAGCTCAAAATTTTTGAAAAAAAATTTAGAGCTAGCGTAAAAAGTAATGTTTCGTTATTAGATACTATAATGAATTACATTGTAAAACGAAAGGGAAAGCAAATGCGACCCATTTTGGTTTTACATTGTGCTAAACTATTTGGAGAGGTTAATGAAAATACCTACAGAGGGGCATCCTTAGTAGAGTTATTGCACACCGCTACATTAGTTCACGATGATGTTGTGGATGAGTCAAATATGAGAAGAGGGTTCTTTTCTATAAATGCTCTATGGAAAAACAAAGTAGCTGTATTGGTTGGTGACTATTTATTGTCTAAAGGGTTATTGCTATCATTAAAAAATAAAGACTTTAAATCTTTAGAAATTCTCTCATCTGCAGTTGAGCAAATGAGTGAAGGTGAGCTATTGCAGATGGAAAAAGCTCGAAAATTAGACATTACTGAAGAAATATATTTTGATATTATAACTAAAAAAACAGCATCCTTAATAGCAAGTTGTTGTGGAATTGGAGCATATAGCACCTATCAGAATGATGATGTTTTGAATGATGTTATGAACATGGGTAGGGCAATTGGTATAGCCTTCCAAATTAAAGATGACCTTTTCGATTATGGGGACAATAAAGTTGGAAAACCGACAGGCATAGACATCGTTGAAAAGAAGATGACACTCCCTTTGATATATGCTCTGAATTCAAGTACTAAGAAGGAAAGACGTTCTATTTTAATAATATTACAAAAGGATAAGAAAACTAAATTAGAAATTCAAGAAGTTATCAGTTTTGTAGAGGATAAGGGAGGAATAGATTATGCACAAACTAGAATGCTTGAATACAAGCAAAAATCAATAAACATCCTTGAAAAAATTCCTACCAAAGCAAGCACATCCTACCTCCTAGCTTTGATAAACTTTGTTATAGAAAGGAAAAAGTAGCCTACTTATTGTAAGCCTAAGACATCAAGGCCTTGTTCAAATACAATATCTACTGGAATATTTGCTTTAGATAATCGATCTAGATCTTTTTGAAGACCTTCTTTGATTATTCCGTTTTTAGTCATAATCTGCAAGACTTTGGTTTTATTTCCATCTCCTTGGAGTCTTAAAATGAGTGAGGATAATCCGCTAATTGCTTTTTTCATTTCATCGAAATTTACAGAATAGGTGCCATTATTGTTTCGTGTGAATGCCTTTTGATCCTTGAAATAATTAAATCGAAGCATATTCGCTTTACCATGTGCACTACTTGCACCAAATCGAACAGATCTGAATATACCCGCTAGAAAAGTTACGTAATAGTCCATCAATTCTCCGTCTTCTATGTGTCCTTTTTCTTTGAGTTGAGTAATCATGTGTAACCCTAAAATGTCTGCCTTCCCTTCTTCAAGGGCACTAAATGTTTCTCCCAGTGCTTCTCTTACAGAACCTTGTCCGTTAATAGTTTTTTTAATACCCAAACCGTGAGCAACTTCATGAAACATGGTGTTACTAAAAAAAGCATTGAATGTGATATGTTTTCGTTGATTTTTATCGATTAAAATGTCAGAAATAGGCAATAATATGTTATCAAATTTAGCCTTCATAGCATTCTTTAGCTGACTTCTTCTTGTCCCGTATTTTATTTGAATTTCTTCATCATTGGGTAGATTGACTGCAATTGTTTTACTTCCAGAATTACAATCACCCGCATAATAAATTACATCATATGCATTTAATTGAGCAGCATCAGTATTAGGCGTTTCTTGCTTGTATTCGTTAGGCACAGGCAACTCTGCTTGTAACTGAGGTAGTAATTGAATATATTTTTCTAATTTTTTACTCCATGACTTATCTTTCACAAGAATATAAGCTTCGTATGCAGTTCTGTAATTATACAATGCATCTTCATAGTGTTCTGTCGGACCAATAATAATATCAAGTGTATTATTTTTCATGTTTATCCATGCAATATCACTAGCAGCGAAATCATCATTTAGTAATGCTTTAGATCTGAGTTCTAAGTATTTTTTGAGCTCGGGATCTTCGCAAATTTCAGCAGCTTCTAATAAATGACCAGAGGCTTCTTCCAATTGATCGCGAAAAAATTCGTGGTAAGGTATGGTATATAATTTACCAGCTTCATCTCTTCGAACCATTGAGTAAAGACCTTTTTCATCCAGTAATCCGAGTTCTTCAAATTCTCCCTTGCTCATATCTGCGGGATAAAAATTAGAGCCCAAAGGCTTAAGTTCAATATTGTCTAAGAATGGAGCATTATCATTCAATCTATCCCAAGGACCATAGTTAATTTCAGCAAATTTTCTTAGTTGAGGGCTTGCGATTGAAGCAAGTAGAGTTTTTTTGTCTCCATAGGCTTGTAACCAAAATAAATCATCCATGATATCTGCAGCAGCAAATAAGTGAGGTAGCATGTTTTTTTCTGATTCATTTAATGCCGTCAAATCTGTTGTTAGTTTAACGGGGATATAAGTACTAATTGAGTTAAAATCTGAAGTGTCCTCAGAAGGACTATCTTGACAAGAAAAAATAAGAACAGAAATTAATAAAAGAAAGTAAAACGACTTTGACATATTAATGCGAAGATAAAAATACTAGCTAACCTATTAATAATATTAAAGTTGAGC
>JAQWZS010000089.1 GCA_029253325.1 Bacteroidia bacterium | reverse complement strand
GAAGATATGATTGTCGATGTGGCATTGGATATGGTAAAAAAAAAGGGGTTAACCACACCTTTATTCAATCATAGAAAATAAAAATGTCTACTCAATCAATTCTAGATTTATAAAACATTCTTCCCCTGAATCGATTTTACCTATTGCCTTTATTGTTGTTGGAGTCATCTCAGATATGTTAAACAAATCCATAAAGTTATCTCCTCCAAACTCAAATTTTAATCTGCTCTTAATCAAGCTGCCGTTCTCTGCCATCATTTTCCATTCCCCTTCTCCTTTTGTACTTGCACTTATATTGCCATTCTTAAAGAGTTTGAATGTCTCATTTCTGAGGTAACGATATTTAGGTTCATCAATTAACTCCATTCCACTGGGATAACTTCTTATGTTAATAATTTTCCACGTTTTACCCGCTGCACTCGACAATAGAGGTGAAGAAGAAATACCATTCCAACGACCATTAATATTGACATTTACATTATTTGCAGCATTAAGGACCAATGAGCCCCCTGTTGAAGTTATACCATCCCAGTTTGTGACCGCTGTAACTTACATCAAAATGATACACAATAGGCTTAAGACTACTATCAAGGGCACTACTAAATGTAACTAGACCATTAGAATTTGTCGACCCCCAACCAACTGAATTGACCTCATTTAATCGGTCACTATCAGATTCATATAGGTAAACTTTGGCACCTTCGACTATGCCGCCCATAACACCCTCATTCAAATCCAAATACTCATTAGAAACCTCAATGGTTAATGAAGTTGGATCTGACGGCAATATCATGTCTTCCTCTGGCTTACATGAAAATAGAAAATATGGAACGACAGCAATAAGAGTTCCCAGTAGATAAATAAATTTTTTGTTTTTTATATTCATAGCAATTAAAATCAAGAAACGAACATAAATATCTATGCATTTCAAACACGGAATTACATGTCATTTTTATGTAACTTTAGTTTTAAAAACCCTACTTCGCCTTAAACTTGGTTATAGCCTGTTTGGTAAAGTCAGAAAGAACAAGTTGACCGCTGATTTCTGCACGTTCGGCGAGTAGCTCATCCCAATGTTCGGTTCCTTGCCAAAAGATTTTTTTGAGTTGTTGCATAGCCTCTGGGTTAGACTGGCAGAGTCGATTAGCTAATGCATCGATGGCCTCATCCATGGCTTCTGCAGTATCGTAAACTCCCGTATATAGTCCCTTGGATCTTCCCCATTCTGCACTTTGCCATTCGGTAGCATTAATAGCCAACTGGCTCATGGCAGATACCCCCATTTTTCGTTCTACAGCTGGTCCTACTACAAATGGTCCTATTCCTACAGCTAACTCACTGAGTTTTACAAAGGCATGTTGGGTAGCTAGGGTATAATCAAAAGCAGCAGCCAGTCCTACTCCTCCACCTACGGCTTTGCCTTGCACCCTTCCGATGATCAGTTTAGGGCAGGTACGACAAGCGTTGATCACATTGGCAAACCCTGAAAAGAATACCTTGCCTGTCTCTAAATTATCAATAGCTACCAACTCATCAAAACTTGCTCCTGCACAGAATGCTCGTTCTCCAGCACTTCTCACTACAATGACTTTAACAGCATCATCTTCTCCTAATGTGGTGATGGTATCGGCTAGTTTAGCCAACACCTTGCCCGGCAATGAATTGCTCAATGGGTGCGAAAATTCGACAGAAGCTATTCCTTGTTCTATGGTATAAGTTACGTTTCCTTGATCTACTGCGTTCATGTTATATCTCGTCTTCTTGATTTCTTTTTTTCACCATGGTTAGTATGGTAGCAAGGGCTACCGTATCTCCTGTTTCGTCATATACATCCACCAAAAACTTAACAATGCCTTTGGCCACGTCGTCTTCCGTTTTCTTTTCTTGGTTGATTTTTTCTTTAACAGTAAATCGTACCCCGATAGTAGCCCCTGGATATACCGGTTTAGTAAATCGACATTCGTCCAGTCCATAATTGAGTAACACAGGCCCTTTTTTAGCATCTACGAACAATCCTGCAGCCTTACTCAGCACAAAATAACCATGGGCAACTCTCCCCTCAAAAGTGGTTCCCTCGAGCGATGTTTCGTCCATGTGTGCATAGAAGTTATCCCCGCTTACATTGGCAAAATTGACAATGTCTGTCGTGGTAATGGTGTGCTTGGCTGTAACAACGGTATCGCCCACTTCCAAATCTTCGAAGTATTTACGAAACGGATGTACGTCTTTTTCTTTGTATGCTCCACCATATTGATATTTTTGGGTGATTTCTGTAAGCATGGATGGATGTCCTTGCAATGCAGTACGCTGCAAATAGTGTTTTACACTGCCTATGCCTCCAAGTTCTTCTCCACCTCCAGCTCTTCCCGGACCTCCATGCATCAATTGTGGCATAGGAGAACCGTGCCCTGTGCTTTCGGGTGCAGACTCCTCATTGAGTACTAATATTCTTCCGTGATAAGCAGATGCTTCAACGGCATATTGGGTAGCTATGTTTATATCAGACGTTGCAATGGTGCTGACCAATGAACCTTTACCCATTTTAGCTAACTCAATTGCTTGATCCAAATCTTGGTAGGGCATCAATGTGCTTACTGGACCAAAACATTCTACCTCATGGCTATCTGTTTTCTGCATGGGGTTATCATTAAGCATCAAAATTGGTGCTACAAAAGCTCCCTTATTCTTGTCTGCTCCCAATACATCAAACTGATCCAAACTTCCACTCACAATCGGCGTGTTTTTGGATAGCTCTTGAACTCGATTTCTCACCACATCCATTTGAGACCTATTAACCAATGCTCCCATACGAACCCCTTCATGGGCAGGGTCACCAACCGTGGTTTTGGATAAACTTTTGCCTAACGCAATTTGTGTGTCCTCTAAATATTTTTCGGGAACAATGATTCTTCGAATTGCAGTACATTTTTGCCCCGATTTGGTGGTCATCTCTCTTCGAACTTCTTTGATAAACAGATCAAAAGTTGGAGTGCCTGGTGCTGCATCTTCACCTAGTACAGCCGCATTCAAACTATCTGCCTCCATGTTGAATGGAATTGCATTTTCTATAATGTGTGGCATCGACTTAAGCATTCGCCCTGTCTGAGCAGAACCCGTAAACGTAATCAAATCTTGAGCTGTTAATTTGTCTAATATTCCATGTCCACGACCACAATCCAGTTGAATGGCCCCTTCAGGAATTAATCCACTGGCGACAATATCCTCGACCATAGCTTGGGTAAGGTAAGAGGTCATTTCAGAGGGTTTAACAATTGCAGGAACACCCGCCAAAAGATTGGCACTGAGTTTTTCGAGCATCCCCCAAATCGGAAAATTAAAAGCATTGATATGCACTACAACCCCTTGTTTTGGGCTCATAATGTGCTGACCTACAAACGTACCATTGGTACTTATTTTGGCTGTATCTCCATCTACATAAAAAGACTGGTTTCCCATTTGTCTTCGAAGACTTGCATAGGTGAACAATGTACCTATACCACCATCAATATCTACCCAACTATCACTCTTAGTTGCTCCTGATTGATAACTAATATCGTAATATTTCTTTTTGATTTCGGTTAGGTACAACGCAAGTTTTTTGAGCATATACCCTCGTTCGTAAAAAGTCATTTTGCGAAGAGCTTTGCCTCCTACCTTACGAGCATAATGTGCCATAGCCTCATAATCCAATCCTTCACTACCAGCAGTGCCAATAAGTTCGCCTGTGATTGCATGATGTTGGGCTACCCCATCGCCTTGATGAGCTTGCCATCTTCCTTCAGCATAATTTTTTAATTTCATACAGGTATATTTTCCGATACATGGACAAAGGTAAAACAATCGCCGTTAAGCAAAAATGTTACTAAACAGAGGAAATCTATTTGTATATTTTCTAAATCTTTCGTTTTTGATATATTTTTTCGCAACAAAATGAATTATAAGCTCCTATGCTCTGATATTGACGGTACACTTCTCAATAAAGATCGCGTACTTTCACCAGCTACAATAGACCAATTTAATCGTGTCAAAGACGCATGCCATTGTGTTTTAGCATCTTCCAGAATGCCTGAAGCTATGAGGCACTTACAAAAAGATTTATCGATCGAAAAAAGTCCATTAATTGCCTACAATGGGGGATTAGTATTGGCTGATGATCGGGTGCTGACAAGCATGGAAATCCCAAATACTATTGTAAATCAAATTGCAAAATTTGCTGTTGGCACAGAGGTGCATGTAAGCATCTATAATTCAGACGATTGGTATGTTCCACAATGGGATTATTGGGCCGAGCGGGAGAATAACAATACCAAGGTAAAGCCTTCTGTACGAAACATTCAAGAAACCATATCAGAGTTTAAGCTTACCAACCGAGGAGCACACAAAGTGATGTGTATGGGGCCTGCTGAAGAAATTGCAGAAATCTATAAATCCCTCATGGACCTTTATGAATATGATCTCCATATTTATAAATCAAAAGATACTTATTTAGAAATAGCCAATAAAAAAATATCGAAAAAATCTGCTATTCAAACCCTTCTAGATATTGAATTTCCCTCACTAGAATGGAAGCAAGTCATTGCATTTGGAGATAATTATAATGATATGGAAATGTTAGATGCTGTTGGTATGGGAGTAGCCGTTGGAAATGCAAAACCAGAGGTTTTAGCAATGGCCGACTTTATTACCAAAACAAATAAAGAAGACGGGGTGGCTTTGTCAATGCAAGAGATTATGAAATAACTAATCAACCAAGCTTCAAAATATTTTTTCGAATCAAATCTTTTAACTCCTCCATATTCAAATCTTCCTTAGCAGATATGAATACAATGTTTTTATTCAATTTAGCCATCCATGTTTTTTTGAGTGTTGGGATATCATAAATAGTCTTGTCTTGAAAAATATCATCGGAAGTTGCTAAGGGATGATATTGATCTATTTTATTGAAGATTGTAATCACCGGCTTGTCACTAGCACCAATCTCAGCAAGAGTTTGGGATACAGTAGTCATTTGCTCCTCAAACTGGGAGTGGCTGACATCCACCACATGCAATAAAATATCAGCCTCAATGACCTCAGCTAGTGTACTTTTAAAACTTTCAATAAGCTGATGAGGGAGTTTACGAATAAATCCAACCGTGTCTGAAAGTAAGAAAATACAGGGCTTATAAGTAATAGGGTCAGGTGGGAACACGACCTTACGAACGGTACTGTCGAGTGTAGCAAAGAGCTTATCTTGAGCTAATACATCTGATTTAGCAAGGCGGTTGATGAGGGTTGACTTACCTACGTTTGTGTAACCAACCAAGGCCACACGAAACTGAGATTCGCGATTTTTTCTTCTTGTAGAGCTCTGACTATCAATATGAGCTAGATCTTTTTTGAGTTTGGCAATTTTATCTCGAATCACCCTTCGGTCGGTTTCAATTTCTTTCTCACCAGGTCCTTTCATACCGATCCCCCCTTTTTGTTTTTGAAGGTGAGTCCACATTCGGGTTAATCTAGGAAGTAAGTACTCACTTTGTGCTAATTCTACCTGTGTACGCGACTGGGCTGTTCGAGCATTTTTAGCAAAAATATCGAGTATTAGACTACTTCTATCAATGATTTTACAGGATATAAATTCTTCAAGATTTCTAATTTGAGAAGGACTAAGCTCATCATCAAAAATGGCACAATCAATTTTATTTGATTTGACGTATGCAGCAATTTCTTCTATCTTTCCTTTACCAAAATAGGTTTTTGGGTTTGGGAAATCAAGTCGTTGGGTGAACCGTTTCATACTTTTAGCTCCAGCGGTATATGCCAAAAATTCTAACTCATCCAAATAAATATCATTGGTGTTGATGGGGACATTTTTAGGTTCTACACCTATTAAAATGGCTTTTTCTGGATCTACAGTGCGAATAACTTGATGCTTCAATAGATAGTTTGTTTAATTAATTCGTTCTTTTGTATAGTACTTTTACGCGTGCAAAAATACATTCAAAAAATAGGGTTTATTATTCTTATTCTTTGGGC
>JAQWZS010000011.1 GCA_029253325.1 Bacteroidia bacterium | reverse complement strand
CTCTGACCCAACGTATTCTCATAGGCTATAAGCCCCCATTTATTAAGCTGACTATATAGTACAATAGCAAGAATGCTAAACATGCTTTGTCTAACTAGTGTTATTGAACCTATTGAGGTGATCTCTTTTATAATGCTAAAGTCGAGTTTTAAGTCGTCAGGAATCAGTTTTAATTCGCTTCGTCCTGATATAAAAAACCATAAGGTATATAACCCACTTAGGATGTAGCCCGATGAGGTAGCCAAAGCTGCACCTGTGATGCCCATATTGAAATGATAAATCAATACATAATCTAGCAAAATATTGGATACCGCAGGAATAATCATGGTCAACATGGCCACTTTGGGCTTGCCCTCTGCACGAATTACATTATTAGTCATCATAGCCCACCCTAGAAAGGGAAGACCAACTAGAAGAATATTGAAGTATTCTTTTGCGAAAGGGATAATCTCGTTATTTGCGCCAAAAACTCGTAAGAGCTGTTCTTGGAAAACAAATCCTACCAATACAAAAAAAAGTACGAATCCAATGGTTAGTTTAATCTGATTCCCAAAAGTTTTTTGGGCCTTAGTAGTATTTCCCTCACCTAGTGCTCTGGCAAGTACGGATGAACCGCCTACTCCAATTGCCATTCCAAAAGATGAGATTAGAAAAGTTATTGGTAAAACAACTGTAATCGCAGCAATAGCAATCTCACCTTCCGCATATCGGCTCACAAAAAATACATCCACCATTTGATAAAATGACATCACTAAAAAACCAATGGATGCGGGCAGCGATTGTTGGAGCAAGAGTTTGCTCATTTTCTCTGTTCCCAACTTATCGGATGTTTTTTTAGTTACTTTCAAAATGAGATGATGCGAAAGTATTAATTTAACCAATATTTGAAGGGTTATTGCTTAAAGATTCGGGATAAGCAAAGGATAGATTACGCAAAATGAAAAAAAAACCGTTGATTTGCAGTAGTGAATTATTTAAGTCATTATTACTTCGATAAAGATGAAAACAACAAGTACTTTAATGTAGGTTTGATACTGCCCGATTTAGCAAGATCTCACATTGCCAAATTAAGGATCAATCCATACAAAAACATCACCTTTACTACGAAGGAAATTTCTTCGATGAATGATGGATGCAATAAGCATTTTGCAAGTGATAGAAAGTTTCATAACTGGATGACATTTGTAGAGTTGACCAACAAAGCTACTGACATGATTCGTGAAAGTGGTGACAAAGACATCAACCGAGATTATTTCATCACTCATATCATGGTTGAGATACTATTAGACAAAATACTCTTGGATAAAAATCCTTCTTTGGCAGATGATTTCTATGCTATGATTGATAGTGTTGAAATGGATTGGATTCTGAAGTTTATGAGATATGCAGGATTACAAGATGATGAATTATGGAAAGGGCAACATCGAAGATTTATGAAGGCATCATTTTTAAAATCATATACGAGTATTGAGAATGTAATTGCAGCAGTAGAAGGTGTTTGTGCTAATCTTGGAATGATTGAACTTAATGATGAACAACGAAATCTATTAATTGAAATTTGTGAGACAATAGAACCTGAGTTAGCTCGTTCTATTGATGCCTTAGAAATCCAATTATTATAACAAATTTTTTTTACATGAAAGTATCACAAATTAATTACACGTGTTTTGTGGTATGTGTATTGGGTCTGTTTAATCAAAACGTATTAGCTCAAAGTACACCAAAATATAGCAACGAATTTTTGTCTATAGGTGTTGGTGCAAGATCTTTTGGTATGGCTAATTCTGTTGTGGCATCAGTAGATGATGTCACTGCGGGCTATTGGAATCCTTCTGGACTTGTAAAACAAAAAGAGAAGTTGCAGGTCAGTTTTATGCATTCTAATTACTTTAGTGGTTTAGCTAATTATGATTATCTAGGCATTAGTACTTTAGTTAATGAAAAGTCTACTTTAAGTTTTTCTATGGTGAGGTTTGGTGTAGACAATATTCCTAATACACTGGATTTGATTCGAAATGGACAGATTAATTATGATCGAATCACAAGTTTTAGTGCTGTGGATTATGGATTTTTTGTAAGCTATGCTCAAAAGGCACTAAAAAATGGTTTGAGTTTTGGGGGAAGTGCAAAGGTAGTTCACAGACAAGCGGGGGATTTTGCCTCATCTTGGGGATTTGGTATTGATATGAGTTCTCGATATGAGTCTAAAAATGATTGGACTTTTGCTTTAATGGCAAGAGATATTACCACTACTTTTAATGCTTGGAGCTATGATTTTACTGATGCCGAAGAAGAAATATTTCTCCAAACAAATAATGAAATACCACAAAATTCTTTAGAACTTACTTTACCTAAATTTATTTTTGGTGTGGCTAAAAAGGTGAATTTTAATAATAAATTTAGCTTACTTGCCGAAATGAATTTGGATGTGAATACGGATGGTAAACGAAATACGCTTTTAAAATCAGATTTGGTTAGTGGAGACCCTCATTTAGGACTTGAGTGTGGCTACAAGGAAATTGTGTTTTTGAGAGCTGGAGTAGGGAATATCCAGCAACAAATGGATTTAAATTATAGCGACCAATGGACGTTTATGCCAAATATCGGTGTTGGAATCAAATTTAAACAAGTTGTGTTGGATTATGCACTGAGTGACATTGGGGAACAGAGTGCAGCACAATACTCACATGTATTTAGCATCAGGGCTTCTATAAACCCTGAACGTTAATTGCTATTTAATAAGATCAGCATATTTAATTTTAAACTTTGTTACTTTTGGTCTGATTACCATATTACAGTAGCCATTAGTTGATGAGTTATTGTTATAGTAGTTTTGATGATAATCTTCTGCTGTACTATAGTTGTTTAAAGATTCTATTGTGGTGACTATGGGGTCATCCCATAAGTTACTAGAATTAATCTTTTTGAGTACGTTTTCTGCAATTTCTTTTTGTTGGTTAGTGTGATAAAAGATTACAGATCGATATTGATCCCCAACATCGTTTCCTTGCCTGTTAAGTGTAGTGGGGTCATGGACGTGAAAGAATACGTCGATAAGTGTTTCAGCTGATATGATGTTTGGGTCATAAACGATTTGTGCTACTTCGACGGACCCAGTATTCCCTTGACAGACCATTTTGTAAGTGGGATTTTTTATTTTGCCACCAGCATATCCACTTTCAACATGCAAAACGCCTTTAAGCTTTTGAAAGAGGACTTCCACACACCAAAAGCAGCCTGCTCCAAATGTTATGGTATCTTGCTCTACAGCTTCTTTTGAGGTAATTATATCTGGAATAGATTGCCCCTTTGGGATGAATTTCATAGAAATACTATTGACACAATGACGCGTATTTTTTGCAGTAAAGTTCTCTCCAATAAATACATGACCTAAGTGGCCTGCACAGTTACTACATACAATTTCGGTTCTTCTACCGTCAGAATCAAGGATTCGATTTACCGCATCATCAATTTCGTCGTCAAAACTTGGCCAGCCACAATTACTATTAAATTTCGAGGATGACTCGTAGAGCTTTTGATTGCATTGTCTACAGAGATAGGTTCCCTCCTCATAGTGTTTATTGTATTCACCAGTATTAGGATACTCCGTTCCCTTCTTAATAATGATTCTTTTTTCAGCCTCAGATAGTTTATTATATTCTGTATTGTTTGGTTTTTCTTGATTTATCATATTGTCAGTTTCAATTTGGGCATTGCAAGAAGTCACTAATAAAAGAAAAAACAAATAATAAGGATACTTCATACTTATATATACGAATGAGATGCCAATTTTGATTTGTAAAGGTTGAATTGATTAAATTCTATTGGTATACCTATAGAAAGATAATTAAGATATTGTATTTTATTTATTTTCATAAATTATATCTATTTATAAATCAGAATTTTTTGAGTTTAGCATTTATTTTTCCAACTTTTGCTTTTTGATCAGCAATGGCATTGTGTTTTTCTGCTTGGTTTTTAGTGTTCTCATCAATGTCCTTTTCTCTTTGTGTTATAGTCTCTTTAGCATCTTGAATTTCACCTTCAAATTTCAATTTATCTCTCTCAAGGATTTTTAGTTCTTTATCTAGTTTATCTAGTTTTTTAGTTTCTTCATTCAGTGAAGCTTGAATAGATGCCTTAGCTATACGAGTAGAGAAAGATGCTATGAGCTGTTTGGCAGTTTCTAATTTTTTTGGGTACATATCATTATTAAGATAGGTGCCTCCTAAATTAAAAAATACTCTCATATAAACCCCCTCTGGGGTTTCTTGAAACTGAGAGTATACATCGATATTTTTTTCACCAAGTGATGGGATACTTGCATTTGAGCTCAAATACTCCGTGTGCTTTTTCATTTTTTCATTTTTCGAGTCATAATCTTTCATCAATTTTGACCAAGCCTTAATCGATTCTTTTTGAGTGGTCTCAGGAATTAAAACCTTTAATCCTCGGTTTGTCCCTTGACTCATTTTGGCATTAATTTCTTCAACCTTGCCTATTTGGGCGAAAAGATTGAAACTAGAAAAAATAAAAATTACTATAATAAAAATGTTTTGAATGTGTTTCATAAGTCGAAATTATTTAGTTCACAAAGTTAAATGAATTTAATTCACATATTTATATTTGCTATGTCATTCATTAAATTATAAAGTGTAACATGAAATTGCATAATACAGTTAATGGGGAACAGCTAAAAGAAAAAATTAAGAGTAGTAATGAATCTCGGACTACCATTTCTTTTTACAAATACGCAAAAATTGCAAATCCTCATCTTTTTAGAGATCATCTTTTTTATCATTGGAATAACCTCAAAGTTTTAGGTAGAATATATATTGCCAAAGAGGGAATAAATGCTCAATTAAGTGTTCCAACTAAACTTTTAACTGAATTTAAGTTGGCATTAGATTCAATTTCATTTTTAGAAAATGTTAGACTAAATTTTGCCGTAGACGATGACGGTAAATCTTTTTTTAAACTTACGATAAAGGTTAAAAATAAAATTGTAGCTGACGGATTAAATGATGACTTATTTGATGTTTCAATGCCAGGCAATTATTTAAACGTTGACGATTTCAATAAGCTAACAGACCAAGAAGAAACAGTTCTTGTTGACATGCGAAATCATTATGAGAGTGAAGTAGGCCATTTTGAGGGAGCTTGGTGTCCAGATGTGGATACCTTCAGAGATCAATTGCCACTTGTTGTTAATGAGTTGTCAGATAAAAAGGATAAGCCCATTGTAATGTATTGTACGGGAGGAATTCGATGTGAAAAAGCAAGTGCTTACCTAAAGTATAAGGGTTTTAAGGACGTTTATCATCTTGAAGGTGGAATTATTAAATATGCACGTGATGCCAAAGGGCTTGGTTTAAAGAATAAGTTTATTGGTAAAAACTTTGTTTTTGATGAGCGTATTAATGAGCGTATAAGTGATGATGTTATCGCACAATGTCATCAGTGCGGTGATTCTTTTGATGATCACACAAATTGTGCGAATAAGGCTTGTAATTTATTGTTTATTCAGTGTCCAAATTGTGCATCCAAGTTTTTGGGTACTTGTTCTGATGAATGTATGGGAATCAATTCATTACCAGAGGAAGAGCAGAGAGAACTCAGAAAAGGGAAAGATACTGGGGTAAGGATATTCAGTAAAGGGCGTTTTAAAAGATAATTTCTTTTATTTACCGGTACATAACTGTTTCTATAGCTTCTATTACACGCTTCGCATTAGGTAACCAAGTTTCAACTAAGCTAGATGCATAAGGCAACGGTGTGTCGAGTGTGGTTACACGCTTGATTGGTGCATCAAGGTGGTCAAAGACCATCTGACTCATCATGTAGCTTATTTCGGAAGAGATAGATGCTAAAGGCCATGCTTCTTCGAGAACAACACATCGATTGGTCTTTTTTATACTATCTGCAATAGTTTGATAGTCGATTGGTCTTACAGATTGCAAATCAATAAGTTCGACATCAATTCCTTTTTCTGTCAATATTTTTACAGATTCTTCGGCGACTCTCATCATCTTTCCAAAAGAAACAAGGGTTACATCACTGCCAGTTTTTTGGATGTTTGCTTGCCCAAGAGGAATGTAATACTCTTCTTCAGGAACGTCATGCTTGAGTCCATACATTTGCTCACTTTCCATGAAAATCACAGGGTCTGGATCAATAATAGCAGATTTTAGTAGGCCTTTTGCGTTATATGCGTTAGATAATACGGCAACTTTTAGACCTGGACAGTTAGCATACCAGTTTTCAAATGCTTGGGAGTGTTGAGCTCCAAGTTGTCCTGCACTTCCAGTAGGTCCTCTAAAAACCATGGGGCATGTAAATTGACCGCCACTCATACTATTCATTTTAGCTGCAGCATTAATTACTTGATCAATAGCAACCAGACTAAAGTTAAACGTCATAAATTCGACAATAGGTTTAAGACCATTGGTAGCAGCTCCGGTTGCTATTCCAGCAAATCCTAATTCAGCAATAGGTGTATCAATTACTCTTTTCTCCCCAAATTCGTCAAGCATACCTTGACTTACTTTGTATGCCCCATTGTACTCGGCAACTTCCTCACCCATGAGTAGAATAGAATCATCTTTTCGCATCTCCTCATTCATTGCTTCACGAAGTGCTTCACGTATTTGCAGTTGTCTTGCCATTTTAATCTATATTGAGTGCAAAAATAAGATTATTCGCATAGTAAAATAGCACTATTGATAGTGTTTTTTGGAGTATTAAATTCAATAAAAAGATTAGATCTACGTCTAATTATGTTCAGAAGTATAGATTGATTTTTTTAATGATAGTTGATTATTACTTACTACAACAACCCTTTTTAGTAGTGCCGCATTTTTTGATGGGTTCTTTTGGTTGACAACATTTCATAAGTTGAGCTTGAATCTTAGTGTTAGCATTGACTTTATTAGTTGCATATCCAATTTTGCTAATCATAGAATGAATGTCATCCAGGGATACTTTTTTGTCGTTGTATCTAACCGTAAGAATCTTAGTTTCTTTGTTCCAATCTGCATGAGAAATTCCAGGAATATCTAATGTTTTTTCAATTTTTTCTTTACAAATTTTGCAATTGGCTTTTACCTCAATACGAGAAGTTATATTTTTTGCAAAAAGAACGGATGAGATAAATAGTAATGTAAATAAAACAGTATGTTTCATGGTGCAAATATATTAAATTTTAAAATGGGGATGAATATTTTTCGTTAGTTAATAGGCTTTCGTCTGTTAGTGTTTTCAAAAAGGCAATTAATGCTTTTTTATGCTCGGAGCTTAAATATACTGAGTCTTTCAAAGCGTGTAAATTTGGTGAGTTGGAGAGGTCTACTGCACTTTTAGCATTCATGTCACTGAGATAAAATTGTACAACTTCTTCAAGTGTTTTAAACCGACCATCATGCATATAAGGTGCTGTTTTCTCAATATTTCTAAGTGATGTAGTTTTGAATTTATAGTTGTCATTAGGATTACCAGTAACATCTCCTAAGCCCTTATCTCCATTGTCTGATAGTCCGTTTGTTAAAAATTCACGACGCATGAATAAGCTATTCCCATGACAATGGAAACAATCTGCACCAAAATTTTGGGGATTATCTGGGTCTACTTCATCTTTGAGTGATATAGATTCTGAATTAAATATCACTTGACCCACTTTTTCTTCATTTGTAAATGTTTCTAGACCAAGCATCACACGATCAAATTTTGAATCTGCAGATACAATAGATAACATAAACTGTTCTAGAGCTTTGCCGATTATATCTTCATCGAAAGTTGATTCAGAAAAAGCCTTTTGGATATGTTCTTTGTAGAAGGGTGATCGATTCAATTTTAAAATTACTTGATCGATATTCTCATTCATCTCAGTTTCATCAATGATGGGCATGATAGCTTGGTGCCTAAGAATGTCTGCCCTTCCATCCCAAAAAAATCCATCAATGTGCCACATTAAATTGTATATAGCCATTGAGTTTCGCTTACCTATAGTCCCTTTAACTCCGACACTGAACTGACGGTTATTATCTGTAAATGCATTTTCTTGGTTGTGGCAAGAGTTGCAACTTTGTGAGCTATCTGAACTTAAGATGGGGTCATAAAAAAGCATTCGGCCCAATTGAACTCCTTCTTCCGTTAAAGGATTGTCACTGGGTATTCTTGGTGGTGGTAAGAGTGAAGTATTATAATTGAAAGAATATGGTGTTGTTTGAAAAGGATTTTGAGGAATTTCGTTGATTACATCTTTGCATGATACGAGAGCAACAAACATAAACGATATGACGAACAACTTTTGCATTAGGTTTTAAAGGCTTTCTATAGAAGATACAGAAAACACATCTTTCATGTTATTAAATAATTTTAGTGTGACAGAATCTTCCACACTATGGGTACTCGATCCATCAATTTCTATGGTGTATAGTTCAGGATTCTGAAACACTTCTTCAATATTATAATTTAAAATAGCATGGATTGCATCATCTCCCTTAGAAAAATTGTAAGGTAATTCAAAATCAACTTTATTCTGTGCACCGGCTAAATGGAAAATAAAACTCTCATTATTAGCTAAGGTTTTTCCTTCGATTGCTGCAAAAATATAGCCACCCTGCCAACTCCAATGTAAAGAGTTATTAATAGGTGATAGAGGGTGATCAGAATTATATTGGTTTGGGTTCCCATGATTAGTAATAGAATCTAAGCCGATTGAAAATCCAATGCCAGTATATGGTCCTTTTGGGATATCCGTTAGGGTTAGATTCTTTTTTGAAGATCGAATATCTGCATACAAATACTGATCGTTTAAAGCTATTCTAAAGTCATTTTCATCAATTAGATAAAAGTCTGATAGCAAGTAAGAATATCGGCTAAATTTTACTTGCTCATTGCTGGGCAGCGTATATTCTTCATCAAGTCTAAAGTCATTTGAGCCAAAAAAATGATTGATGGTGATGTCCATTGTAGAAATCTCAGTCTTTATTGGGGGGTCAGGTTCACAGCCTATAGATGAGATTAAAAACCAACTTCCAGTGATGATAAAGATAATTTGTTTCATATTTCTATATTACAAAAGCATAAATAGTGCCATAGATAACATTATTCCATTTTCAATGATTGTAATGTAACTCATAGGAAGATTAAATACAGTTCCTAGACAAGCACATTGAATCATTGATTTTTGGATAACAGATTTTGAAACACCAATTAACCCTACGAACATAACGATAGCAGTTGTTAAATTTGTTATGTCACTGTCATAAAAGTAAATATATGCAAGGCCTAAACCTAATTCAATAAATGGGTAGATATATCCATAAAACCTAAATCTAGAGGCTATGATATCGTAGGATTGATATGCATTTGCAAAGGCAGGAATATCAAGGAGTTTAAAAAATGAAAATATGAGAAAAAAACCAGCCATGAAATTTGCCATCCAAGTTTCCCACAAGAAAATTCCCGAACTTAATTCAATGCTTAAGGTAACAATAGTTAAGTAAAAAAGAATAAGGATGAGTGGTTTATATGGACTTGAAAAAAAGTTCTTTTTTAGTTTACCTATTTTATAATCACCAATTTCAGAAAGCAAGCCTTGAATATTAATTTCGCTCGGCATATCAATTGCTTCGAGTATTGTTGATCCCGTATTTTTATCTATAGTAATTTTGTTTACAGCTGTATTCGTATAGAGTTGTTTTTCAATTTTATTGACACAACTCATGCAAGAAATACCTGAAATTATAATTTCTTTTTTATTCATTTTGATTTAATTCTCCATCGAAAACCGCCATAAATTATTCTTCCAAAAATAGGTCCCCAGACTAATCCAGCATCAAAATTTTCTGAAAATGGTTGAATAGCATCTTGTATGGGGTTTTGTTGTTTATAATTTAAAATGTTTTCTGCACCAATGTATAACTCAAATTCCTTTTTAAAAGTTTTACTAATTTGAGCATTTAATAAAAAAAAGTTAGGGGAATACTTATCTTTTATGTGCGTTAAATTGTTTGCGTAATAAATGGTGTCTCTGCCTCCAGCTATTCGCTGAGGTCCATACCAAGTAAGTGTAGTATTAAACCTCCAATTAGTTCGAGTACTCTGGGTAATATTAATAAAAGCTCGGTCTTTAGATATAAATGGTTTTTGTTTAGTTGTAATGGACGAAGTGTTCGACTCATTCTGATATTTAGTCTTGACATCAAACATTCGGTATGCCAAGCGAATCTCTGTCCTTCGAGCAGGCTTTAGGTCTAGTTGGGTCTGAAAACTATTAGCACGAGTGCCATTATTGGTATTGTAGAAATAAGCCTTGCCCATATTTTCTCGGTCCATTACTACCTCGTTCTTAAACGTTGTGTTGAAGAAATCAACACCAATTGTAGCAGGCATGTAAGCCATTTTAAACTGATGCTCAAAACTTATCCCTGAATTTAATGCTAATTCTTGTTCTAAACCGTATGCATATTGAGAATCTCCCATTCTAAATTCCAAAGTTCTGCCTGAGGCAAATAACATTTGGTTTTGAGCGAGCGGGTTACTTGTCCTTCTTCCAAGTCCAGTTGATATTCTTATCGATGTTTTATCTTGATTGAAACGATATTTCCCATGAAACCTTGGCGTGAAGGAAAGACCATAAATGCTATTATAGTCTGATCTGAGACCTCCAACAAGACTGAACGTTTCTTTTGGTTTATAAGTATATTCAAAAAATATTCCTGATACAGCTTCTGTTCTTTCAAAACGGAATCCTTCGTATGATTCTTTGGTTTCATCGATCAAGAATGATATACCCGTTTGAAATTGATGGAAACTATTTCCAATGATATTCTCATAAAGTAGATTTACATACCCCTGATTTGCTTGAGCAATATACTGTTTTTGATTATCACCAAATCCATAAGTGCTTGACATTTCAGAGTGGTTTAAGTTATACTGAGAACCAAAACTACTGTACTCATTTTTTTTAGATGCTTTCCCAAGCTTTGCGAAGAAATCGACAACTTCTGAGTTAATACCTATTTCATACGGGTTTGGACCAGGGCTTAATGAGCTTGTTTGCCCAGCTTTTTGATGATTGTTATGATAGCTTGCATTTGCAGTACCTTCAAGACCATCTTTAGTAAAAAATTGCCATCGGTTCATGATTTTGAAATCTTCGCTTATTGGCATATCTAAAAATCCATCCTTATTTTTATCAAATTCTAATGATCGGCGACCATATCGAACGAGTAAGGATGAAGCAATGTGTTTGCTGATATCTTTGGTGTACATAAAATCTGTTTCAAGTCGTCCACCTGAACTGACAAATTGATCTAGAATAAATTTTTCTGGTCCAAAAGGTTTTTTTAATTCCACATTGATTTGTCCTGCAATACTCTCATGACCATTGACCACACTGCCAGCACCTTTAGTTATTTGTATCCCATCTACCCACGCAGCAGGAATATGAGAAAGTCCATAATAGGAATTTAATGTACGAACAGATGGCATGTATTCCCTTCCTATTAGTGTATAAAATCCGTCCAGACCGAGCATTTTTATCTGTTTTGTTCCTGTAACGGCATCACTAAAACTGACGTCTATTGCAGGGGCATTTTCAAAGCTTTCTGATAGATTGCAGCAGGCTGCTTTTTGGAATTCTCTTTCTCCTAAGACAATGGTAGTTCTTGGACTCAATTTCGATAAGCCATACGAGATTCTTCTTGCAATAACTATTGCTGTTTTCAAATCATTTGATTCTTTTAAAATCAGTTTATATACGGAGTCTACTTTAGTAACAAGAATGGTGTCTGGACTGTATGAAGCAAATGAAGCAATGAGCTCAT
Organism: Bacteroidia bacterium; assembly: GCA_029253325.1. Classification (GTDB taxonomy): domain Bacteria; phylum Bacteroidota; class Bacteroidia; order NS11-12g; family UBA9320; genus UBA9320. Next base: position 329 of record JAQWZS010000011.1, on the reverse strand, counting down.
TATTGCCATCTTGGTGAATGATAAACTCGCCTTTTTCATTAGCGAATACGCCAGAGGATTCTCCACTCCAATGGATGAACGCCCCTGCAACAGATTTTTGTTTTTCTATGTTATTAAGAGTTACTACTCCTTTTATTTCTTGATGTTCTTGTTGGGCAGATACATATAATCCAACCAACATTGAGAACATAGTTATTATGTTTTTCATGTGTATTTTATTAGGTTATTGTTAGAATTTAAAGTTAAAAAAACTAAATACTAACATAAAAAAACCTGAAAAATACTGGGGTGACTATTAATGTTGATATAATTTGAATGGACTAATCTAT
>JAQWZS010000061.1 GCA_029253325.1 Bacteroidia bacterium | reverse complement strand
ATTTTGATGTGAGTCCAAATCCGAGTTGTGTAGGGAGTGCGGTAAATTTTAGCAATCAAACTAATACAGGTGTAGGAAGCAGGTTCAAGTGGAGTTTTGGAGATGGCAACACGAGTGATCAAGAGAATATTAGTCATGTATATAATACAGACCGTATGTATTCAATTCAGTTGGTTGTAACCAATGAATTTGAATGTAAGGACTCCTTATTAAAAATCGATGAGTTAGATATTATACCTCGTCCTAAAGCGAATTATACGTACACTCCTGATGTTGCCAATTACTATCAGCCCGATTTTGTATTTACCAATACATCAACTGATGCGACAAGCTATTCTTGGGATTTTGGTGATGGTGCATCAAGTTCTGGATTTGGTGTTAGTCATAGTTATGCCGACACAGGTTATTATACGGTTAGGTTAACTGCCCAAAATGACATTGGGTGCTCGGATGTATTTACACGAATTCTACAAGTAGAAGATGCGTTCAAGCTTTTTGCTCCCAACGCATTCAGTCCCAATTCTGACAATAAAAATGATAAATTTTCCATCAAGTCAAGAGGGGTCAAAGAATTTAGTATCATGATATTCAATCGCTGGGGTGAGATTCTTTTCCAAACCTCAGAAATAACCGATTCTTGGGACGGAACTTTTGATGGGAAGGAAGTCCAGGAGGGAATCTATTATTATTTGGTCTATGGTAAAGACTATAAGAATGAGGTGTTCCAAGAAAAAGGAAATCTTATGTTATTGAGGTAGTTTGTAAACGATAAATTATAGCAGTTAGAGAGAAGTTACCAAAATACAATAGGTTATAAAATTTATGAGCGAAAAAATTTATTTTCCAGGATTAAATGGGATAAGGGCAATAGCTTCAGTAATTTTGGTTATATGGCACACAGATCAATTTTCTAGATTATTTAACATAAATAAGGTTGGCTTTCATCTAAACGGAATGGCTGGTAATGCAGTCGATATGTTTTTTGTTTTAAGTGGTTTTTGATCACTTATTTGTTGCTATTAGAAAAAAAATCAACGAATTCTATCAATTTAAAAAATTTTTATTTGAGACGAATTTTTCGAATATGGCCATTATATTATTTCACAATTATAATCTCTTTGATTCTTATTTTTTTAAATATCGTACCACAAGTTTCAAACCTTTATAGTTCTTTATTTTTTTATGTTTTTTTTATGGCCAACATCGGTTATATAATGAATCTTGCTATTTCAAGCGTAACACCACTATGGTCGGTAGGTGTAGAAGAGCAATTTTATCTAATTTGGCCTCATATATTAAAACGAACAACTAAATATTTAGAGGTATTCATCTGTCTGTTTCTTTTGTTTCTAATTTTTAAATTTACAATTTACATAACCTTGACTCCTAAATCAGTGGTATATAAATTTTTTAATGTTACAAAAATAGATGTAATGACTATGGGTGCTATTGGAGCCATTTTGGTTTATTCAAAAAGTAGAATCATTCAGATTATATATAGGAAAGAAGTTCAACTTATATCTTGGTTAATACTTTTATATTCAATCTGCTATGAGCCAATTCACTTCTATAGTTTTATTGATAGTGAGCTAAATGCTGTATTTTATTTGATAATAATACTAAATGTTTCTACCAATAAGGATACTTTATTTTCATTAGAAAATAAATTTATGAATTTTATTGGAAAAATCTCTTATGGCATATATGTATATCATATGATCATTATTTATTTAGTATCGTTTACTTTAAAAATCCTCAATTATCAATTAAATCATATCTCTATTTTTCTTATTATTTTGATTCTTACTACTTTAGTTGCAACTCTTTCTTATAAACTTATTGAAACACCCTTTCTTAGAATGAAAGATAAATACTCTATCATTAAGAGTACAAATACTAAATAACACCTTAAAAATTATATAACTTAATTATTTAGCAAACTCAGTATTTGTTTTTAGTTAAGGTATTCCAATCAATTTCCAAGTAATATTGTATGATTTGGTGCGGTTTTTTTGAAGTTGGCTAGAGGTCTTTTTTAAGCCGTTGAATGATATCTTCAAGGCCATTTAATTTTATCACGTAGACGTTTTCTAGCAGTTCGCCTAGCTTACCGTCAGGGAAGCCACCATTTCGCTTAAACCATTCGAGATAACCGATGGGAAGGTCAGAAAGAAGTCTCCCTTTATATTTACCAAAGGGCATTTTTTGTGTGACTAATTGTTGAAGTATTTTGGGGTCGGGTTGCATTAATTTGGTGGCGAAGTGAGTTACTTTCCAATACAAAAGCGAGTAAAAATAGAATCTAATACTTCATCATTAGTGACTTCACCTGTTATTAGTCCCAATTGATACAGGGTGTTTCGAATATCAATGGCAATCAAGTCACTGGGAATTTCTTCATCAATTCCCATGATGATTTTCTGAAGCAATATCGAACTTTTACTTAACGCATCAGCATGACGTGCGTTATTTACCAGAGTTTCATTGCCGTATTCATATTGGCTAGCAATCTTTAATAATTCATCCAATAACGGGTCAATATTTTTTGTCTTTGCAGAGATGAATAGGGTGTTTTCTGGCCAATCTTTGGCGTTGTATGATAGTTGATCTGTCTTGTTTGCAAGAATGATTAATCGTTGTGAAGTAGGCAGTTCTAAAAGCTCAGCTTCCAATTGTTTTGGACTTGTTGTTTGTGCATCGAACAAATAAATAATGAGGTCGGCTTTTTGGATGCTTTCTTTAGCCTTGCTTACCCCAATCTGCTCGATATTGTCTGTACTATCTCTGAGACCTGCAGTGTCAATTAACCTAAATTGAATACCCTCTAGGGTAAAAATTTCTTCAATGGTATCCCTTGTAGTTCCAGCAATGTCGGATACAATAGCTCTATCCTCATTGAGTAGGGCATTGAGCAAGGTGCTTTTGCCCGCATTGGGTTTTCCAGCAATGACAGTATTTATTCCATTTTTAAGCACATTACCTGCTGAGAATGATGTTCTTAATGTTTCAATTTGTTGAAGTAAAGACTCAATGAGTTTTTTAAGCTTTGGTCGATTTGCAAATTCTACATCTTCTTCTCCAAAATCATTTTCGAGTTCAATCAATGCAGCGAAGTCAATCAGCTCTTGTCTGAGTTTTGCAATGTCTTTGCTGAATCCTCCACGCATTTGATGGATGGCCATTTGCAGACTAGCTTCACTGTTGCTGCTAATCATATCAGCAACTGCTTCTGCTTGGGTGAGATCTAGCTTTTTATTTAAAAATGCACGTAGGGTAAATTCTCCAGGTTCTGCCATTCGTGCTCCTTTTTTAAGAATCGTTTCAATAATTCGTTGCACAATATAGGGAGATCCATGCCCGGATATTTCTACAGAATCTTCCCCTGTATAGGATTGGGGATTTTTGAAGATACTGACTAAAACCTCATCTACTTTTTGAGATCCATCAAGAATATGACCATAGTGAATGGTATATCCCTTAGCTTGGTTAATATCTTTGGAAAAACAGGAGTTAACAATGGATATAGCATTTGTTCCTGAAACACGAATTACAGCAAGAGCCGAAACTCCAGAAGGTGTGGCTGGGGCTATAATTGTATCCTCGAAGTTGGTCATGAACTAAACTAGAAATTTAGGCTTAGGCTGTATTTGCTATAGAAGTCAAATATTTCATTGACTGCTTCGTCTGCCGTATCTACAATTTTAAATAAGTCCATATCCTCCGGACTGATGTATGCTTCTTCAAGCATTGTATTTTTTAGCCAGTCCATTAGACCTTCCCAATAAGATGAACCCACCAAAATGATAGGAAACATGGCTGTTTTTTGAGTTTGGATGAGTGTAAGTGCTTCGAATAACTCATCTAATGTCCCAAATCCACCGGGGAGTACAATAAACCCTTGTGCGTATTTCATGAACATTACTTTTCTTACAAAGAAAAAGTTGAAGTTGATTAACTTATCTCGATCAATATAGGGGTTGGCACTTTGCTCAAAAGGGAGAACAATGTTCAGTCCTACAGAGGCCCCTTTTTCTTTGTGAGCACCCAAATTTCCTGCTTCCATGATACCTGGTCCACCTCCTGTAATTACTCCAAGTCCAACAGATGCTAGTTTTTGACCAATTTCTGTAGCCATCTCATAATATTTGGTACCTGGTTTTGTTCTTGCAGATCCAAAAACGGAAACACATGGCCCAGTTTTGGA
>JAQWZS010000092.1 GCA_029253325.1 Bacteroidia bacterium | reverse complement strand
CTAATGAAAGATCAGGTAGACCAATTAAAAAAACTTGGGATTTCTGCAATAGCAATACATAGTGGATTAACTTCTAATGAATTAGGAGTTGAAATGCAAAATATAGTTAATGAAAAATATAAGTTTGTTTATTTAAGCCCTGAAAGAGGATCAAGCCAATTATTCAGAAGTTATTTAAAACAAATTAACATTAGTTTTTTTGTTGTAGATGAAGCTCATTGTGTTTCACAATGGGGGCATCAGTTTAGACCAGAATATTTGAAAATTGGTGAATTGAGGGCATTGTCTCCAGATTCAAATATTATAGCTGTTACTGCAACAGCAAATCATGATGTTAAAAATGATATTGTAAAATATTTAAAATTAAATACAAATTATCAGTCTTTTATAAGTTCATTTCGCCGTTCAAACCTGAGCTACATTGTTATAAAGGACAATAATAATATTCGTAAATTACTTGATATTTTATCTAAAGTTAAAGGTTCTATAATTATTTATGTAAATACGAGAAAAAAGGCCTTAGATATTTCAGATCTATTGAATAAAAATAAAATAAGTTCCTGTTATTATCATGCTGGTTTAGATATGAAGCAACGAGAAGCTATTCAATCTAAATGGATAAAAAATAAGGAACGAGTTATTGTTACTACAAATGCATTCGGAATGGGTATTGACAAACCAGATGTTCGACTTGTAGTACATTTTGATATTCCAAGCAGCCCTGAAGCATATTATCAAGAAGCTGGAAGAGCTGGGAGGGACGGCTTGAAATCGCATTGTATTTTATTAGCTAATTCTGACACTAAAACTCTTAGTCATCAGTTTCCAAAAATTGAACAGATAAAACATTTTTTAAATTGCTTGTACAATTACCATCAAGTTGCATTCACATCTGGAAAGGGAATTAATTATAAATTCGATCTATATGAGTTTACTCAAAATTTTGATATTCCTATTTCAATAGCATTAAACTCACTTAATATCATTACTTCTCTAGGATACATAAAAAGTGAAAATATCCATTTTCAAAATAGGGTGAAAATTGAAGTTAATCATGAAGACTTATACTCCTATCAGGTAAAGCACCAGCATTTAGATTCAATTATCAAAATGCTCTTAAGAACTTATGCTGGTCTTTTTGATCACTACATACCTGTCCAGATTGGATCTTTAGCAGAAAGACTAAATTATTCTGTTAGTGAGCTTAACAGTGCATTAAATAAATTAAGTACAGATAAAATTATAGATTACATACCTAAATCTTCAAACAATACAATTACTTATTTAAAATCAAGACCTACAAAAGTTAATGTTGATACCAAATTTTACTCTCAATTAAAAAACCAATCAGAATATCGTGAGAAATATATTATGGATTATGTTAAAAACACTTCTATATGTAGAGAAAAATTCTTACTTAAATATTTTGAAGAAATTTCACAAGAAAATTGTGGCAATTGTGATATATGTAGGAGTTTAAACAAGAAATCAAAATCCTCAAGTCATGATAAAAGTTTGATTGCTAAAATCAAGGAATTAACACAAAATAATAAAATTGATTTAAAAGAAATTGTATCTAAATTTGATACGTATGAAAGTCATGAAATCATATCTAATGTTCAATGGTTGCTAGAAAATTTTTACTTATTAAAAACAAATAATAAATATACTTGGAACGAAAAATAAAAGTCATAGCAACAGTAATTAATGATGTAATTTACGATCAACGAATGATAAGAATTTGTTCCACTTTGAGTGAATCATACGATGTTGAGTTATGGGGGAGAAGAAAGAGCGAGTTAGACATATTTAAACGTCCTTATTATCAACGTAGATTTAGATTCTTGATTAATGGTGGAGTCATGTTTTATTTAGCATATAACGTTAAAGTATTTTTCGCCTTACTTTTCAAGAAGTTTGACATAATTCATGCTGTTGATTTAGATACATTACCAGCCGGATTTTTAGCATCCAAGATAAAAAGAAAAAAAATTATTTATGATTCTCATGAATACTTTACAGAGGTCCCTGAATTATTGGGCAGATCATTTGTAAGAAAAGTATGGCTTTTAATAGAAAAGACATTTGTTCCTAAAGTTGACGTTGGTATTACAGTCAGTAAAAATATAGCTGATGTTTATACTAAGAAATACAATACAATCTTTCATATTATCCGGAATTGCCCAGAAATTAAAGTTAAAAAGAAAGAAACTATCAACTCCGACTACATATTATATCAGGGAGCTTTAAATAAAGGTAGGGGGCTTGAGGCACTAATTATTTCAATGAAAGATATTCCAATAAAGCTAAAAATTGCTGGAAGTGGTGATATTGATTATAAACTAAAAAAACTAGTCATTGATAATCACTTGTCAGATAAAATTGAATTTTTAGGTTTGATTGAACCACAAGATCTTTTTGAATACACTAATTACGCATTCATTGGATACAATGTGATGGAAAATATGGGATTAAGTTACTATTACTCCTTAAGTAATAAGTTTTTTGATTATATACATAGTGGGGTTCCTGTAATTACTAATCAATTTCCAGAGTATAATGATATAAATATCACCTATAATTGTTGTGTTTTTGCAGACGCTATACCAGAACATATATCCAAAACCGTTAATGCTTTGTTGAGCGATTCAAAAAACTATCAAAAATTGAAGAAAAATTGTATAAAAGCTGCTCAAGATATTAATTGGGGAATTGAAAAAAGGAAATTAATTAAAGTTTACGATGACCTTATCTAAAAGACGAATTCTTCATATTGTAGCCTTTGATGTTCCATACCCAGCTGATTATGGTGGTGTGATTGATATTTTTTATAAAATTAAAGCTATCAATGATGAGGGGTTTGATATTAAATTACATATTTATAATTATGGTCGTAAACACAGTAAATCTGAACTCAGCAAATATTGTGTAGAAGTTAATTATTATCCACGTAAAATCTATAAAAATCCATTCGTTGGTTCTAAGCCGTATATTGTTAATTCGAGAAATAGTCATGCACTTTTGAAAAACTTACAAAAAGATAATTCTCCAATCTTATTTGAAGGCTTACATTGTACGTATTATCTCTCTGACCCTAGTTTGTCTAATCGATTCAAGGTTGTAAGAACGCATAATATCGAACATCATTATTACAAGCATCTTGAAAATTCAGAGTTTAAATACTTTAAAAAATATTTTTTTCGAATAGAAGCTGAAAAGTTAAAAAAATATGAAGATATTTTAAAACATGCTAATAAGATTGCTGCTATAAGCCCAAATGATTATGAGTATTTCAATGAAAAATTTGGAAACACAGTTTATGTGCCAGCTTTTCATACAAATACTAACACAGATAATCCAGGTGAAAAAGGAAAATACATCTTGTATCACGGAAATTTATCTGTACCTGAAAATTACACAGCAGCTATTAAACTTATTAAAAATGTCTTTTCTAAAATTAAAATACCATCTGTTATAGCGGGGAATAATCCACCAAAAGAATTGGTTTCATTATGCAATAAATTTGACAATATATCCCTAAAATCAAACTTGTCAACTATTAAAATACACACTTTAATCAAGGAAGCTCATATTAATGTACTTTACACAAATCAAAATACTGGCATCAAGCTTAAATTATTGAATGCTTTGTATCTCGGTAAATTCTCAATTGTTAATCCATTAATGGTCGACGGATCCGGCTTGGAAGATATGTGTATCATATCCAATAACTTTGAAGATATGATTCATAGCATTAATGAGTTCATGCACAAAGAATATGACAATGGTTTTTATTTAAAACGAAAAAGTTTTCTTGAAGAAAAATTTAATAATCAGAACAGCATTAAACATTTGCTTAATCACATTAAATTTCCAGATTACCAAGAAAGTAATAACTTAAAATCGAATGAGATTGAGTCGACAAAAAGACTTTTAACATTTGTTTTTCAGTTCTTTACATAATTCTTCCATTATATGGGAATAGATTTACATTTGCAGACAGACTAATACACAAAACATGGAAAGAAGTTCGACCATTGGATATATTTTAATATTTTTTTTATTCTTAGGATTTTGGTTTTTCAATAAAGACACTGTTCAGCAAATAGAAAACCAAGAACAAATATTAGAGATAAATGAGGATTCCATTAATTTAAATCAATCATCAAATATCACCATCTCATCTGATAACGATTCAGTCCGTCACTTGGATAAAATTAATGAAGAAATTATCACTTTAAAAAACTCTGTTTTAAAAATTGATTTTACTAATTTTGGTGGAATACCTAAGGTTGTCAACTTACTGGATTACAAAAAATATGATTCTACTGATTTATTGCTTATTGATAGTAATCATCTTCATTTCGAATATTCACTACCCTTATCAAATGGTCAAGTATTAAATACTTCAGAGCTTGAATTTGAATTAACCCAAACTACTGATAATTCTGTTTCTTACACCTATTCAAATGATGGCTCAGAAATAGTTCAAACCTACACATTAGAACCAAACTCTTATAGATTAGATTATGCATTAAGTTTCACTGGATTTGATAGAAAAATATCTCCAAATAATCGTTTTGCAGAATTAAATTGGAAATCAAAAATTCAGCAACTAGAAAAAACTACAAAAGACGAACGTCCAGTTACGTCTGTTTACTATAAATATGCCTCTGAGGTCGACATTGATAACCTAAGTGAAACTAGTGATGATGAGGAAACATTAACATCTAATGTTCAATGGATATCATTTAAACAAAAGTTTTTTAATCATACGTTAATCAATCAATCAAATTTTAAGGAAGATGGAATTTCTGTAGAGACTATAAAGCCAGAAAATGAAAAAGATTGTTATGTTAAGGATTTATCTGCTAAACTATTTGTTCCAATTGAGTCAAATAATGTGCGGGAGAATATGGCTTGGTACTTTGGCCCTAATCATTATCCTACACTCAAAGACCAAAACATCGGTCTTCAAAAAATAATTCCATTGGGCTGGGGAATTTTTGGTTGGGTAAATAAAGGATTAGTTATACCAATATTTAATTGGCTTGATAATTATTTCTCTAATTATGGTCTTATCATTCTTCTTTTAACCCTGATTATAAAACTTGGACTTTTCTTTCCAATGTACAAGGTTTATAAGTCTTCTGCTAAAATGCGTATTCTTAAGCCGGAACTTGATGAAATTAAAGAACGTACAAAGGGAGATGTCCAAAAAGCTCAACAAGAGCAAATGAAGTTGTATAAACAAGCTGGCGTTAGCCCTTTGGGTGGTTGTTTACCTCAACTCATACAAATGCCTATACTATTTGCCATGTTTAGGTTTTTCCCTGCTTCAATTGAGTTAAGACAAGAAAAACTATGGTGGGCAGAAGATCTTAGTAGCTATGATAGTATTTTTGATTTCCCTAATGGCTTTGAGATTCCTTTTTATGGTGATCATGTCAGTCTATTTACATTAATGATGACTTGCGTAACTATATTGTTTACTTATATGAATAGTCAAAATAGTGGACAAATGGTAGGACCGATGAAAACGGTTATGTATGTAATGCCAATCATGTTTCTTGGTTTTTTCAATAATTATGCCGCTGCATTATCATTTTATTATTTTCTATCAACTTGTATAACTATTATTCAAAATGTGGTAATCAGAAAGTTCGTGATAGATGAAGATAAATTACATAAGCAAATACAGGATAGTAAAAAGAAAAAGGTCGTGATTAAAAAGTCTAATTTGCAAAAGAGATTAGAAAATATGGCTAAGAAGCGTGGTTTAGATCCTTATACAGGGAAAGCTAAGAAAAAGAAATAACTTTATACACCAGCAAGAAGAAATTCTATTTCACTCCATGACAGGTTGAATCTTTTAGCTATAACCCTATTCGTAAGTTTTCCTTTATATAAATATGTTCCCGCACGTAACCCTTCATGGTTCTTAAGATATGTTTCAAAACCTCCATTTGAAGAAATGGATGAAAAAAGGTGGGTGAATATATTGCTTAATGCGTAACTTGCTGTCCTAGAATACCTGGATGGTAAATTTGGGACACAATAGTGGAGAACATCGTGCTTTTCAAATACTGGATTCTGGTGATCTGTAGGTTTTGAGGTTTCAAAACAGCCCCCTTGATCAATACTGACGTCAATAATGATTGACTGGTCTCTCATTCTAACAACCATTTCTTCAGTAACAACACATGGACTATAACCAAGTGGACTCCTCAATGCTCCAATTGCAACATCACAATCTGAAATAGATTTTGCTAATGTTTTAGGTATTATAGTCGAACTACATATTCTAGAACCTAAATTTCTCTCAATTCTTCTTAATTTATTGATGTTGTTATCAAATATTTTTACTGACGCTCCAAGGCCTATTGCAGCTTGAGCAGCATATTCACCAACAGCACCAGCTCCAATTATTACTACTTTAGTTGGCTGAATACCAGGAATACCCCCAAATAGTTCTCCTTTACCAGCATTAAAATTACTTAAATACTCTGCTGCAATTAGTACAGAAGAACGTCCTGCTATTTCACTCATACATCGCATGATTGGTAATGATCCCTCATCGTCTCTTAATAATTCATAACCAATTGCTGTTATATTTTTTGAAATTAATTGCTTTATCATAGACTCTTTAGTTCTGACCATTTGAAGTGCACTTATCAAAACTTGATTAGATTTCATATAGTCTATTTCCTCAGAAGTGGGAGGGGCTATTTTAAGAATAATATCATTTTGATAGATTAACTCTTTTTTCTCAAGAATCTCACCACCAGCAGCACTGTAATCTAAATCAGTAAAATTAGCTTTTCCCCCACATCCAGACTCAAGCTGAATTGAATGCCCTTGTTGAACTAGTAATTGAACAGCCATAGGAGTTAAGGGAACTCTATTTTCCTGATAAGTTGTCTCCTTTGGAATCCCAATTGAAAGGGCTTTCATGGAATCAGATAATCTAACGAGTTTTTCTTGAGGTTGTAAGCTTGCCTCTCTTGCTAAATCACCAAACGAAGGGTTAGATACTGAGCTCATTAATTAAAATCTTCTTTAACGCAATATAACTATATAATTTTATATAATATTGAACACATATTCGTTATGTTAATAATTGAAAGAGAATAATAGAATAGAAATGAATTATTTTGAACTGATGAAAAAATATCTATTGATACATCTCTTGTTTTTATTTCCTGTTGTTCTGAATGCTAGCGACAAAGACTCGAATGCTAGTATTTTAGTAAATAAAGATATACAATTTAAATCTTTAAATTCTAACCATATCATTGCTGCTGATGAAATAAACGTAACCCATAATCCTTTACCTGAAAAACTTTACTCAACTGAAATTATCTCTTTTGAAAGCAATAAAATCCCGGTAAACTATGAACTTTTTAAATGCCATGTAAACACGCTAGATTTAGAAGTTCAAATGGATTATAATTCATTAGTCAAAAGACAAATTGATTTTTTTGGAGTAAAATGGCAATCTAAATTAAAACAGATGATTAGTAAATCTGAATATTTCTTTCCAATATATGAGGAAATATTAAATACATATGATATGCCAATTGAACTCAAATACCTATCCATTATAGAATCTGGTTTAAATCCATTTGCTGGTTCTCATGTGGGTGCTATTGGTCCATGGCAATTTATGCCAGCCACAGCTAGGATTTTTAACTTAAAGATGAATAGTTCAATTGACGAAAGAAGATCTATAGAGAAAAGCACACACGCTGCATGCATTTATCTCAAACAAATGTTTAATCAATATGATGATTGGTTGGTCGCTCTTGCTGCATATAATTGTGGGCCAGGAAATGTCAGAAAAGCAATGAGATATTCAGGTAAAAAAGATTTTTGGGGTATTTATAACTATTTGCCTCGCGAAACTCAAAACTATGTACCTAAATACATTGCTATGACTTATATGATGAATTTCTACGGTGAATACGGTATTATACCAGCACCCCTGGATACTTATGAATATGATATTGTAAATGTTTATTGCAGAAAAGGATTAGACTTTACCATTATTGCTAACAAGTTAAGCATGAACACTCAAGAACTTTTAAAACTTAACCCTGAAATTAAATCGATTAATATTCCTCAAAACTCTGACGGTTATTTTCTTAATATTCCAAATGAAAAATATGAAGAATTTTATAATTGTCAAAACGAATTAGTTATCGAGTCAGAGGAGAGAGCTGAACAGATTCGGTTAGAGGAAGCTAGAAGACCTAAACCAAAATATTACTATGTTAAGAAAGGTGATTGCTTGCCAATTATTGCTCGAAAATTTGGTATATCAGTCTATCAATTGAAATCATGGAATAGAATTAAGGGAAGCCTTATTTATCCCAAACAACGCCTAATCATATCTAATTAGATTATTGTGAAGTCATATATAGTATTATGTCTAATAATTTTATTTGTATCATGTTCTACTCCAGAAAAAAGAGATAGTTTAAAGCCAGATTCTGTTGGGAAATTATCAGAATTAATAGTCCTTTCAGATTCATATGATGAAGAGTATAAGAAAATAATAAACCAAGTTTTTAAAAGAAAATTAGATGGTTTTCCACCACCAGGTGAACCAACTTTTAATATACTTTTTGCAGATCAATCATTTTTTAAAGGTTATTTCAAAAAACATCATAATATTTTTATCTTATTAATAAAGGATCAAATTAAAGAGTTGAGTAAAGTTATAGATATTTCAATTCTAAATTCCGTTCAAGAAATTGATCAATTAAAACCAAATTTGCTTGGCATTAAACAGACTAATCTTTTTGCGAAAAATCAAAATATATTTTTTGTTATTGCTGAGAATAAAAATAACATGATTAAAAAGCTATCTAAGAATAGTGACCAATTTTTGGAAATAGCATTAAGTCAAGAGTCTAAATCAGGTAAGGAAAAATTATTAGGTAATATTCATTCTCCAAATGATCCATTTACTCAACGATTATTAAATAATTTTAATTTTGGAATAAGAAAACCAAAATCATATAGAATTGCCATAGAAAATGAAGAATTCATATGGTTAAGAAAGGTAAGCAGTGTTAAGGAGCAGCAATTTGGTATAATGCTCTTTGAGAGCAAATACAGAGACTCCAATGATTTACGTATTGATTCTCTTCTAAAAGTGAGAAATCGTTATACCAAAAAATACATTCCAGGTGAAATAAAAAATAGTTACATGAAATATTCAAGTGCCATTGATCCAGTTATTAAAAAGTCATATTTCAATGGACGTTATTCTGCAGATATTTTTGGCTGGTGGGATGTATTTGGAGATTACATGGGTGGTCCATCACATATGAAAATTGTAGTTGATGAGTCTAAAAGAAGGATAATTTTTGTGGAAGGATTCTTATTTTATCCTAATGAATCAAAAGCCGAATCCATGCGTGAATTGAGTATATTAATAAATACATTAACCATTCGATGATAAATATTGAAATTTGGGCTTCAGGTGGAGGCAGTAATGCAGATAAAATCTTAACTTACTTTAAGAATAATCCTATTATTGAAGTCGTTTCTTTAGGTTGCAACAGGAGTAAGGCTGGAGCATTTAATGTGGCTCATAAACACCAAATTAAATCGATTTTATGGGATAAAAAATCATGGGAAATATCTAATATAATTCATGGTCTCAAAGAAAGAAGTGTTGATTTTATTGTATTAGCTGGATTTTTAAAACTTGTACCTAAAGAAATAATTGAACATTATAAAGGTAGAATCGTCAATATTCATCCAAGTTTATTACCTAAATATGGAGGTAAAAATATGTATGGGAATCATGTACATGAAGCCATAATACATGATGAAGAAAAGAAATCAGGGATTACTATTCATGAAGTAAATGAGGAATTCGATAAAGGTAAAATTCTTGCACAATTTTCAGTAAATCTAGACATTAACGATGATGTTAAATCATTAAGAAAAAAAATACAGTATCTTGAACACCAACATTTTTCATCAATAATACATAGTTGGATAAAATCTAAGTCTCAATAATTTTAAACTCAGTTCTCCTGTTTTTTGCTCTATTTTCTTTTGTGGTGTTTTCAACGATAGGTATAGTATCTCCATACCCTTTAAATGTTAATCTTTTTTCTCCAATTTGATTGTCCATCAAATACTCACACACTGATTTCGCCCTATTTTTTGATAAGTTCATGTTGTGTACTGAATCCCCAATATTATCAGTATGACCACTTATTTCAATTTTAATGTTTTTATTTTCTTTCAGAAAGACAATTAGTTTTTCTAACTCTTGTTTACTTTCTTCTTTAAGTTCAAATTTATCCGTATCAAAAAATATATTATTTAATATTACAGTATTACCGAGTTCTATTTTTTCTAAGTCAATAAAAATTTCTATTGGTTCGTCAGTTTGAATATTTGGCATATTAAAGTTTTCTGAATAAAACAAATAATCATTCTTATCAATAGTAAGAGCGTATTCAATATTTGTTTTCAATGGAACAAGAAACATGCCTTTATCAGGATTTGCATAGGTTATTGTGGAAGATTCTCCAGTAATAGGAGTCAATTCTACATTAGCTGATAATGGCAATTTGGTTATTGCATCACGAACATAACCCCTTAAATAGTTAACTTTTTCAGCTTGGAGTTTATTTGATAGTTCAAAGGTGTAGATGTCTAAACCACCTAACCCATTTAATTGATCACTACTGAAATAAGCAGTTTTGCCATTTCTAGCAACTACAAGATTCCAATCCTGACCCCTTGTATTAATTGGATAACCTAAATTAATCGGTGATCCCCATGAATTATTATCAATTCTTCTAACTAAATAAAGATCACTTTTTCCCATACCTCGATGACCGTTAGAGCTGAAATAAAGTGTGTTATTGTCAGCATGTATAAACGGAAATTGCTCATCTTTAGAAGTATTAACTGATGGTCCCAAGTTTTTAGGTTCTGACCACCCTGTATTACTAAATTCAGAGACCCAGATATCAGTACCACCATATCCTCCTGGACGATCACTTGTGAAGTATAGTTTTCTTCCATCAGATGTTATACTGGGTTGTGACTCCCAGTATTTAGTATTTATGGGTGATTGAAGATTCTTTGGTTCAGACCATCTATTATTTTTTTGTGAAGTAATCCAAATATCACATTGACCTTTTCCACCTGAACGACTGCAGGATGTAAAAAATATGTAATTACCATCTGATGAAACACTAAATGCACCTTCATTTTCAATAGTATTTATTGGAGATCCAATATTTCTCACTTTCCCCCATCTTTTATTGTTCAATGTTGCAAAATATAAGTCCTCATTAGGGCGAGTATCTGATAAATCTCCCATTCGTTTAGTAATATAGATAGTTTTTTCATCTATCGCAAAAGCAGGGGAGTATTCCTGATCATTGGAATTTATGTTTGACCCCAAATTTACAGGTGTGACATCTGTTGGGTTATTAATAGCTTCTCTTGAAAACCGAATATTTGATATATTCAGTCGAGTATTTTGAGCATATTTATCATTTGATTTATTGACACCTAAAAACCTTTGATAATAATATTCAGAGCTATCTAATTCACCTAATTCAAAATAAATATTACCTAATTCATATAAGCCATAAAAATGATCAGGATTAAGTGTTATTAATTTCAAATAAGTGTTTTTAGACTTTTTTAATTGATTATTTTTTTGATAAGTATTTGCAAGAGCATCATAGGCATTGATGAATCCAGGAGCTTTTTTTATGGACTGTTTAAAAAGTTCAATTGCTTCTTGATACTCACCATACCCTTGCATTATCAAACCTTCATTAAATAAACTTTGAGCTTTCTTAGGTAATTTTTGTTGACCTTCAGCATTTTTGGTTGTGGCACAAGAAGCAAAAATTATGCACACTATTGCAAAACAATTAAAAGTCCATTTATTATCTATTATATTCATGTATTTTGATATCTTTAATTTTACCTTGATTAATTGAGAAATTAATCATTGTTCTTTTTAAATGAAATCCATGATAACCAATAGCTCCTGGATTAAAATGTATTAAATTTAAGTTGTGATCTTTCATTATTTTACAAATATGCGAATGACCACATACATACAGGTCAGGCTTCAACTCTTTTAAACGTTTTTTGATCAATTTTTGGTATTTACCAGGATATCCTCCAATATGTGTCATATACACTGTCAATCCTTCTACATCAAAAAAAAGCTCTTTTGGATATTCACTTCTTATTTGTTGATTATCAATGTTTCCATAAACACCTCTCAGAGTAAGATTAGACGGTGTAATTAGATTATCTATCGTCCCCCAATCACCAGCATGCCATAATTCATCAAATTGAGGTAACTTTTCTACTATTTCATCACCAAAGTAACTGTGCGTATCAGATATAAGAAGTATTCTTTTAATGGTGTAAAATTAAAAATAGAATTACTCGAACAAAAATTTATTACTATCAATAAACGATATTTGTTTATAGTGAGTATTAATATCCTACTAATTATAAGTATAACTGTGATAAGTTTTAGTGCTTTTTCAAACACTTTACTCTTTTCAAAATTTATATTTAAACCTTATATCATTCATAATAATAAAGAATGGTATAGATTTATTTCTAGTGCATGGCTTCATGCAGATTACGTACATTTATTTATAAACCTTTTTGTATTATTCAGTTTCGGAAATTATTTAGAATATTATTTAAATCTACACTTTGATAGTTTATCTACTGTCCTATACCTCAGTATATTTTTAGGAGCTACAATAATTGCTCATTTACCAGGGTATGTGAAACATAAGTTAAACTTCAATTATCAAGCTGTTGGAGCATCAGGTGGCGTATCTGGAGTATTATTTGCATATATTTTGATTAACCCACTAAGCATGCTTGAATTGTATCTTTTTATACCAATACCGGCAATTTTATTTGGGGTTCTTTACATATGGTACTCCTACTATATGTCAAAGAAGAATATAGACAACATAGGTCATGAGGCACACATTTATGGAGCAATAGGAGGGATTGCTATGATAATATCAATTAAGCCTGATGTTTTGATAAGTTTCTTTAATCAATTAGCTAATGCCTTTAATTGATTAATTAGAATGGTAAATCATCATTTTCATCACTCGTAAAACTAACTCCTGAAACATCATCACTAGCTTCATTGTTTTTAGAAACTGGTGCACTATCATTAAGTTGATCTATTCTCCATGCTTTAATATCTGTATACCATTTTGAGTTATATTCCCTAGACTCTATGTTGACTGAAACTTTTAAATTATCATTCAATTGAAACTTAGATAATTCATCCGTTTTTTCATTCCAACAGCTTATGCATACTTTCTTAGGATATTGTTCTGATGTTTCTATAACAAAATCTTGTTTTTTCCATGCTCCTCGTGTGCTTTGACCTTCTTGAGCTGCCAATATTTGAATTAATCTACCTTCTATTACTATACTCTCCATGATAATGCAATTTTAAGGGTCTTTTGATTTTTATACCTCTTCAACAACAACTATTTTCTTAACAACTAATTAAATCTTATTAGATAGATGTTCTGATATCATATATGCTCCACTCCAGGCAGCTTGAAAATTAAACCCACCAGTAACAGCGTCAATATTCAATAACTCTCCAACTGCATACAAATTTGAATGGTTTTTAATTGAAAAAGATTTAAAATCAACGGCACTTAAGTCTATTCCTCCAGCTGATACGAATTCCTCTTTATGAGTACTTTTCCCTTGAATTCTGACTTCATATCTTGTCAATATAGATAGGAGTTTGTGAATACCCTTTTTACCAATCTCAGACCAATTAACATACTCTTTAAGACCAGTTGAATCAAATAATTGATGCCATAATCTCTTCGGGAGACCATGTTCAGTCCAATATCTAACTTTTTGCTTTGGACTGTTTATCACATTTAAGAATAAATGTTTTTCTAAACTCTTTAAATCATAGCTATTCCAATTAATAGATAAATTAAAATTATAATTTAGTTTTTCTATATCAAAGGCTAACCAAGAACTTAACTTTAAAATAGATGGGCCACTATATCCCCAATGTGTTATCAGTAATGGTCCATTTTCAATTCGACTGGTAATTTCTTTTATTGATACAAGAGCATTAGATACACTAATACCTGACAAGTTTAATTGCCGATGATTTTTAGAATTAAATGTAAACAGAGAGGGTACAGGTTGAATAATAGGTATACTTAATTTTTCAAGCACATTAAGAATCCCTGTATTTATCCCTGTGGCAAGAATTACAATGTCAGATGCCTCATGTTTTACCTTGAATTTAAGATGCCATTTTCCTTGTTTAAAATCTAGATCAACGAGTCTATATTTTAATTTAATATTAACCCCTAATTCTTTACAATTTTGATACAGACAATTATATATTGTCTCAGAAGAATCAGTAACAGGAAAAACTCGACCATCTGGTTCCGTTTTGAGGTTAACACCATGTTTAGTAAACCATTTTTGAGTATCTAAAGTTGTAAATTGATCAAAAACAGGTTTTAAAAAATCATACCCTCTAGGGTAATTATTAACTAAAACTTTGGGCTCAGATATTGTATTAGTAACATTACATCGGCCACCACCCGATATCAACACTTTTGACAGGAGCTTGCTACTCGCTTCATAAATAGTGACATTATAATTTGGATTTTTTTTAGCAATATTAATTGCCGAAAAAAATCCAGCAGCACCTCCACCAATTATTGCAATTGATTTAGGCATGTCAGAGGTTTAAAAAAGCAATAGTCTCAGTGATAACCTCAGCGAATGCTCTAGATATCTTTCGTTCTACTAAGGGATGTTTAGTATTATATGTATGATCTGAATTTTCTACTTCTAATAAAATAGCATGGGGTATATTTTGATAAATAGTATGTGCATCAGACAGTGGTACAGATTTGTCATTATCGCCATGAACAATTAATAGTGGGCAGCTTATATTTTCAAATTGCTTTGCCAAGCTTAGTTCGCTAGCATTTTTAGCAAATGCTTCAACAAATTGAAAATAAATGGGCATTTCTTGATTAGTTCTTTGATTAATAATGGTGTGAACACCTGTTTTTTGCCATTCTTTAAAATCTTTCATTTCAAGATATCGCTCTAAATCGGAAACAGATGACCATGTTGAACATTTATTAACTCTATCATCCTGTGCAGATTTCAACAGTGAAACTGCTCCGCCACGACTATGACCAATTAGATAGATCTCACCATTCCAATCAAAATTAAATGACTCAGCTTTATTGCCTATAAAATCAAAGACCATTCCTAGGTCATCATATTCGAGTTTGAAATTATTGTTACCAAATGCTTCTAAATCAACAAATTCAGACAAATTATTAGGGCTTGTACCGTTATGAGAAAAGTTGAATTTAAAAAAAGGCAAACCTTTACTTGCAAATATTTCAGCAGCTAAAGACCATGCACCCCAATCTTTGAAACCTTTAAATCCATGAGCAAAAACGACTATAGGAACTGGGCTTGTATAGTTACTGTAAGTTAAATCTGCCGATATAATTCTTTTTAAAGAGCCTTTGAACTTGTATTCTTTTATTTGAATGGTGTTATTCAATATTGCATGTATTTAAATGTGTTAACAGCATCAAAATTTTTGGCTGCTTCTCCAATACGAATAATCGAAACTTTATTCATATATATGGGAGTATTCGGTTTATTTCTTCGATCTTTAGCTATTGCACCGATAGCATTAACAATGTCTTGACCAATAATAACTTGACCAAAGATATTGTATTGACCATCTAGCCATGGAGTAGCTGCATGAGTAATAAAAAACTGACTACCATTTGTATTGGGTCCAGAATTAGCCATACTAAAAATACCTGGTTTGTCATGTTTTAAATCGGGATGTATCTCATTTTTAAACTTATACCCTGGACCTCCAGTACCGTTTCCGATTGGATCACCACCTTGAATCATAAAATTTGGGATAACCCTATGAAAAGTAAGACTATCATAAAATGGTCTACCTTCTGGAAAAGCTTTATTTTTAATACTGCCTTCAGCCAGACCTACAAAGTTTGCAACTGTTAGTGGAGCTAAATCCATATCTAGTTTACCCACAATATCGCCCATTTTAGTTTGTATGTGAACATAAAGACCTGGAGATGATAAATTTGGTGTTTTACTGATGACTTTATTACAGTTATATTTGGTAATTTTTGAGTCATTTTTTTTAACTTTAATTTCTTCAATTTCAATTTTATAAATGAAACCCTCTTGATAATTAAAATTATTAATGGGGTCACAAAATTCAGTCCAATCATCGGATGATTTGTTTGTTTTGATTTCGATACAACCATTTGAAAATGTACTATTTACATCGATTTTGGAAATTTTTATAGGTCTAAAAATACTACATGATGACATGAGTATTAATATTAAAAATTGATTAAAATATTTCATATAATATTACAAAAATAGACGGTTATGACACTAATTTCATTTTAAAAATCATATATTTTTAATTTATATTTCTATTATGTTTAAACTTAATTTTAACTCTAATTTATAAATATTATGAAAATGAAAACAAGTATCATTATGAAAACTTTAATGTTAACTCTAATTTCTTTAACCGTACTTTTTACCTCTAGTTGTAAAGATGATGAAACTAAACCAACAACACCTCCAGAAAGCACAATTGATGTGGCAGAACAAAATATTGGTTTATACTCTAAAATTACGGCAACATGGTGCGGTCCTTGTGGTTCATGGGGTTGGGACTTGAACAAAGACATTATTGATGAACTAGGAGATAAAGCAATTTCTGCAAGTATCTATGGATCTGCGTCAAGTAAAATGACGAATGCAACAGCTCAGAAATTAGCTACTGATTTTGGAGTTAAAGGATGGCCAACTTTTTCTTTTAATGGCTCCAACAGAACTGAATATGGAGAAAATGGAGGTATTTATACAGGTCAAACTAAAAACAATGTTATTGATGCAGTAAGCGAGTTTACTAACTCACCTGTTGAAATGGGTGTAGGTGGGAATGTGTCCTGGGACGGTAACACTATGACACTTAACTGGGCAGTTAAAACTTTTAAAGATCAAACAGGTACTTTTAAAGTTGCTGCATATATTCTTGAGGATGGTGTAATGGAAATTCAAGCTGGTAAAACTGGTTCAGTAGCTCATAAGCATGTTCTTAGAGATAAAATCACTAGTAATATATATGGTATTGATCTCTCTGGTAACCATTCAGCTGATTCTTACTCAGAATTAAATGCTCAAACTTATGACATTGATCCATCTTGGAATATGGATAATATTGAAATTATTGCTATTATTTGGAAAGACAATGGAAATGGTGGTTATGATTTTGTAAACGCTGCACGATTAAATTAAACTTATCAGTATAAAAAAAAGTTAAAGCCTTTTCATTTGAAAAGGCTTTTTTTATTCCTTAAATCAACACCATGATAGGGTAGTCATGTTTTGATTAATATTGCAGTTGCATAAAAATGAGTCTAGAACAAGAAATAGCAAGACGTAAAACATTTGGTATCATATCTCATCCAGATGCTGGGAAAACTACCTTGACAGAAAAACTACTTCTATTTGGTGGTGCTATTCAAACAGCAGGTGCTGTAAAAAGTAATAAGATTAAAAAATCAGCTACTTCAGATTTTATGGAAATTGAAAAGCAACGTGGGATTTCTGTTGCTACTTCGGTTATGAGTTTTGAGTATAAAGGTACAAAAATAAATATTCTTGATACACCTGGTCACAAGGATTTTGCAGAGGATACCTATAGAACATTGACTGCTGTAGATAGTGTGATACTTGTTGTTGATGTTGCT
>JAQWZS010000087.1 GCA_029253325.1 Bacteroidia bacterium | reverse complement strand
AAGGTATGCGAATTTACCAAATCATAACTCGCTACCCAAATTCAATTCTAATGGAGCTATTTTGGGTTGACTCGCTTTGCAATTTGACGAAAAAGAAAAGGAAAATATCTTTTAATATAGACAAGTAGAATTTCATTACCCCCGATATACAATTCGATTTTTTTCTTAGAGAGTCCTTTAACAATTTTTGAAGCACACTTTTCAACGGGAATACCATTTAGCTGTCCTTGATCCATTTGGTTATGAGATTTGCCTGACCCCGTTAAAGCATTTTTACTGATGTCTGTTTTTATTCTTCCTGGGCATACAATCATCACATGTAGTGGTGTGTCTTTTAGTTCAAGACTCAATGATTCATAGAAGCCGTGTAATGCATGTTTTGATGCTGAATAGTAGGAACGCAATGGAAATCCAAATTTCCCAGCAGCACTACTCATGGCCACAATGCTTCCTTGATTTGCATCGACCATCATCGGAAGGACAGCTTTTGTAAGGTGAACACTTCCAAAAAAATTAACTTCCATCAAAGCTCTACCCACTTCATTCGTTGTCTCGGTTACTGTTGCTCGTTGACTGATTCCTGCATTATTGATGAGAATATCGACCCTGCCAAAGGTTGATTGAATCGTTGATACTGCTTGATTTATCTGCTCTTCTTGAGTGATGTCCAATGGTAGGATATACGAATTTATTATGTTTTTCGAAACAGATTCCAACTGAGTTCTATTTCTTCCCGATAAGATAATAGTATGGCTTGTATTATTGTATGCCCTCGCCAGGGCCTCACCAATACCGCTACCTGCTCCTGTTATCCAAATTATTTTTTTCATCTATTGCGTGTGGATGAGCAAATATTCATCAAAAAATTGATAATCTAGGTTCATCGTTTTTTCATATTCGTTTTTTGATATGTTGCCTTGTAATACTCCTGTATGTTGGAATGGTTCGAATCGCAACCGAAGATTTGCCTTAAAATCCAATGCTTTTAAGCCATAATACTTGTACATGGCTTCCTTGGCACACCACACCATATACATCCCCTTTAATCCAGATTCAGTAAACGCCATCTCGTCTTCACGAATAAATTTGTGTTTGATACGTTCAATACGGTCTGTTATTTGTTCAATATCTATACCACATTGGCGATCTTCGGTGTACATAAAGCCGGCGTATTCTCCAGCATGAGTGATGGAGATGGGATAGTCTTTACTCACAAAATAGGGCTTGCCGTATTCATCTTTCTCAATGCTGTCAAAATCGGGGCAGACAGTATGTGCCAAAACTCTTGCAGCAACATTATGCCTACTCATAGAATCAATGTCTAGCTTTGCTTTCCAACCTTCAGGCAATAGGTCAAACAGTTCTTCTTTGGTTTCTTCAATTCGCCAAAGTGCAACCATTCCATTATTTATATGTTTCTTTGAATGTAGTGGCAACCCAATCTAAAATAAACATAACAAAAGTAGCACAATTAAAAGGTCACCAAGATGCTATTTATGATTTTGTGGTTGATTTCGAAGAAAGTTATATCTATTCGGCAGGAGCTGAGGGTTATGTTGTTCGGTGGAGTATAGACTCTCCAGCCGATGGTAAACTAATTATGCAGACGGGTGAGCCGATTTACAGCATTCATAAAAAAAATAATGTGCTTATAGTTGGAGGTCGGTCGGGAACTATTTATCAGGTTGACCTCCAAAAAAAATCCCTCCTTCAATCAGACAAAAAACATCAAGGAGGAATTTTTATCATCACCGATGATTTCAGTGGGGGAGAGGATGGTTGCATTGTTCATCATTCAAATTCATTAAAAGAAACGGTATCTACCCACAGCCTAAGATCAGTAGCTTTCGGTAAATCTTCCATTTTTTTAGGATCTTCAGACTCCAATATTTATCAATTGGACAAAGAAACCTATCAAATAGAACGCATATTAAAAGGACATACTAATTCTGTTTTTGGGTTAGCACTGGTAGATGATACTACATTAGTTAGTACAGGTAGAGACGCTCAGATATTAGCTCACGATTTGAAGTTGAATCAGGTGGTCCATCAGGTGCCAGCCCACCTTTATCAAGCAAAAAATCTCAGCTGGAATGGTCGACTTTTGTTAAGTTGTAGCATGGATAAGACCATCAAAATATGGGATGATCAATTGAACTTACTCAAGGTCATTGATTATGATCGCTACGAGGGGCATACCAACTGCATCAATAAGACCCAATGGATAGACGAAAATATGTTCGTAAGTTGTAGCGATGACAGAACCCTTGTATTTTGGAAAGTAGAAATTATCAATTAAAATTGACCCAATCAAAAAACCATGATACTAAGTGACGTACGAATTTTAGAGGAAATTGAAAAAGGAACCATTTTAATCGAGCCATTCAATCGTGATGACTTGGGTACCAATAGCTACGATGTTCACTTAGGCAAGCACTTAGCCTGCTACTCTAGTCGGGTTTTAGATGCTAGAGAGCATAACAAAATTGAGCACTTCGAAATACCCTTGGATGGTTTTGAACTTCAGCCGGGAGTATTGTATCTGGGAGTGACCGAAGAATATACCGAAACTCATGCACACATTCCATTTTTGGAAGGCAAGAGCAGCACGGGTCGATTAGGGATTGACATCCATGCAACTGCTGGAAAAGGAGACGTAGGATTTTGTAATACGTGGACTTTGGAGATTAGTGTTACCCAACCTGTTCGTGTATACAGAAGCATGCCTATCGGGCAGTTGATTTATTTTGCGGTAGAAGGAGAAATCGAAACCTACTACAACAAAAAGAAAAACGCGAAATACAACAAACGCACCATCAAGCCAGTAGAAAGCATGATGTGGAAGAATAAGTTTTAAAGAAATTAATTTTAACTCACTAGAGTACCTACAGACTTGCCATTTACGATTTGGGCAAGGTTGCCAGGTTTATTCATGTCGAACACAATAATGGGAAGTGAGTTTTCTTGGCAGAGGGTAAACGCGGTCATATCCATGACTTTCAAATTGCGTTGGATGACGTCTGTAAAACTGATTTTGTCATAACGTGTAGCATTAGCATCTTTTTCAGGATCGGCGGTATAAATACCATCCACACGAGTTCCTTTAAGAATCACATCAGCTTCTATTTCAACGGCACGCAAACTAGCAGCCGTATCGGTTGTAAAGTAGGGATTTCCAGTTCCGGCACCAAAAATAACCACTCGTCCTTTTTCCAAATGTCGAATGGCACGTCTTCGAATAAAAGGTTCAGCTATTTGCTCCATTTTGATTGCACTAGTCAAGCGAGTATAAACGCCTTCATTTTCGAGGGCACTTTGCAATGCCATTGCGTTAATAACAGTAGCTAGCATGCCCATATAATCGGCATTTGCTCGGTCTTTCATTCCGCCTTCAACACCACTTACCCCTCTAAATATGTTGCCTCCTCCGATGACAATAGCTACTTCAATACCCAAGTCTACTACCGATTTTATTTCTTTAGCGTACATCGAAAGTACACTACTATCAATTCCGAATTCTTTGTTGCCTAGAAGAGCCTCGCCACTTAGTTTTAATAAAATTCTTTTGTAAGACATGAATGTATTTGATTGCCAAAATTAAGCGTATTAATGACAAATTGGAAATAAAAAAAGCCCTCCATCAAAAATGGGGGGCTTTTAGTATGTTATCTTGGTTGAGTTATGCTCCTAATTGGAAACGCTCAAATGATTTTACTACTAAATCTGAATCGACAGACTTAAGGAAAGCAGATACAGTCATTGAACTATCTTTCACATAGGATTGGTTCATCAGCGTGTTGTCTTTGAAAAAACGCTTCAATTTACCTTGAGCAATTCGATCTAACATTTCTTCTGGCTTACCTTCTTGCTTAGCAATATCTCTTCCAATTTCAAGTTCTTTATCTTTTACTTCTTGAGAAACAGCATTTTCGTCTACCGCAATAGGATTCATTGCAGCGATTTGCATAGCAAGGTCTCTACCTGCTTGCAGTGCGTCATCCGATGCAGAGTTTAAAGCTACTAATACACCAATTCGGTTTGCACCGTGATTGTATGCAGCAACTCCTTCTGAAGAGAGCAATGCGTAGTTAGATACTTCTACTTTTTCTCCAATTACAGCTGTTTTGTCAACGCATATTTCACCAAGAGTTTTCCCTTCAAAGGCAGCACCTAAAAGGGCATCTTTGTCAGCAAATTGGTTAGTCAATGCAAAGTCTGCAACTTGGTTAGCAAATGCAACGAAATCATCATTTTTGGCAACGAAGTCAGTTTCGCAATTTACTTCAACAACAATTCCGTAGGTATTGTCATCAGAAGACTTAGCAATTGAGAGCCCTTCAGCAGCATCTCTATCCGCTCTTTTGGCAGCTTTAGCTGCTCCTTTTTTTCTAAGGATGTCAACGGCTCCATCCATTTCTCCGTTTGATTCTTGCAATGCTTTTTTGCAATCCATCATACCGGCACCTGTCATTTGTCTGAGTTTGTTAACTGCAGACGCTGTAATGGTTGTCATGATCTATAAATAAAAATGGGTTTAAATTAAAAACTAATTCTATGCTTTTTCAGAAGTTTCTTCCGTTGTTTTTTCAGCAACTACTTCATCCTTCTTAGCTTGTTCTTTAGCTTGAGCTCTTTCCTGAAGACCAGCAGCGATTGCATCCGTCACTTCATTACAAAGAATGTGCAGTGATTTTGCGGAATCATCGTTACCAGGAATAGGGAAATCAACTTTAGTAGGATCAGAATTGGTATCAACAATTGCAAAGATTGGAATATTCAACTTCTGAGCTTCTTTGATTGCAATATGCTCACGCTTAATGTCTACTACAAAAAGGGCTGATGGGATACGATTTAAATTTTCGATACCTCCAAGTACACGAGCTAATTTTTCTTGCTCACGTGTTTTCATCAAACGCTCTTTTTTGTTCATGTTCTCAAATGTTCCATCGGTTTTCATTTTTTCGATGGCTTGCATTTTTTTGATTGACTTACGAACAGTAGCAAAGTTTGTGAGCATTCCACCTAACCATCTTTGAGAAACGAAAGGCATGTTTACTCTACGAGCATTTTCCTCTAAAATCTCTTTAGCTTGTTTTTTGGTAGCAACAAACATCACCTTACGGCCAGTTCGAGCAATATTTTGAATAGCATGCTTAGCTTCCTCAAGTTTAGATGAGGTTTTGTTAAGATCTATAATATGAATTCCGTTTTGCTCCATGAAAATGTATGGGGCCATTTTAGGATTCCACTTACTTGTGAGGTGTCCGAAATGTACACCTGCTTCTAATAATTTTTCTGTACTAACTGCCATTCTATTAACGCTTACTAAATTGTGTTTTCTTTCTTGCTTTTGGTTGACCAGCTTTTTTACGCTCAACAGAACGTGAGTCGCGAGTCATTAACCCTTTTGCTCTAAGGGCTGGTTTGTGCTCTGGATCTACTTCTACTAAAGCTCTTGCAATCGCAAGTTTGATAGCATCTGCTTGTCCAGTGGTTCCACCACCATCTACATTAACTTGTATATCATATTTGCCCGCAGCATCACAAGTAGTGAGCGGAAGGTTTACATAATATACGGATTCTTGAGAAGCAAAGTACTCTTCTAACGGTCTTTCATTGACCGTTATAGCACCTTTACCTTCACTCATGTACACACGAGCTACTGATGATTTTCTTCTCCCAATTGTGTTTATAACGTCCATATAATAATTAAATCTCTACTTTGGTTGGTTTTTGTGCAGCGTGAGGATGATCAGATCCTGTAAATACGTGCATGTTGGTGAATAATTTTCTACCTAACCTATTTTTTGGCAACATCCCTTTTACACCTCGTTCAATAAGGCTGATTGGTTTTTTAGCTAATAAATCTTTGGCTAAAGTTACTCTTCTACCTCCTGGATAACCACTGAATGTTTCGTATTCTTTAGTTTCCATTTTGTTGCCTGTAAATGTAATTTTTTCGGCATTGATAACGATAACATGGTCACCACAATCAACATGTGGGGTATAGTTTGTCTTGTTTTTGCCTCTTA
>JAQWZS010000183.1 GCA_029253325.1 Bacteroidia bacterium | reverse complement strand
GCTTTATATGATTCGGTAAAAACAGAAATTCAAAAGCAAGTTTCTTTGGAAGCTCTTGAAATTGTAAATGACGAATTTAAAAACAAAGAAGCTGAAGTTTGGGATTTAAGAACACGACTTAAAGATTTAGGTCAAAAAGGAATCACAAATTATGAAGAACAAAGTCGGGCTATTTCAGAAGAATTATACAAAGCAGTTAGTTTGTCAAAAATAAACGCTCTTAAAAAACAACAAGAAGAATTAGCCAAGTATGCAGGTGAGTTTACATACCTGAATGAAACACTTATACTTGAACTTGAAAGTCTTAGTAAGCTGAGAAAGAGATTTGAGAAAGCCAAAGTTGATGTTGAAAAAACACTACCACAAAAATTTATTTTGACAAGTGCGTCTCCAGCTGAAAAGAAATCATACCCTATTCGTTGGTTGATTGTTTTAATTGTAACAGCTATTGTGATGTTTTCGAGTATAGTAGTGCTATTAGTAAGCAATAAGAAAGACAATATGCTAGACAAGTAGATGAATACTTGGTTCTATACTAAAAGATTATATGTTGCTGCTTTTTGTTGCTTTGTATATTGTTTTTTCTGTATTTACAGTGAGCTTTATCCATTGCTTATCTTGCCTTTTGGTCTTTTTGCATTGTGGTCAACTATAATAAGTCCAAAACATACACTTTATTTTCTGGCTTTTGCAACACCTCTGTCTGTTCATCTGGTTGATGAGAGATATAGTACCATAAATTTGAGTTTGCCTACTGAACCTCTGATAATTCTTGTTTTTATTGGAGTTTTGTTAAAATTATTAGCTTCGAAAAGAATTTATTTTGAGAACTTTAGAGTAGCTCTTAGTATCTTGTTACTGGTTGATTTTGGTTGGTTGGTTATAACTGCAATAAATAGCAGTATGCCGTTGATTTCTACCAAATATGTTCTAATGAAAAGTTGGTATATTGTTGTATTTTATTTTTTACTTGTTAAATATTTTAAAAGCAATCAGGTTGTTAAAAAATTCTTATGGTTGTTCATTTGTTCAGTTTGTGTTTTAGTTGTCTATACGCTTTGGGAACACGGGCAAGAGGGTTTTGGGAGAGCTGCAGCTTATACTGCAATGAGACCTTTTTTGCCAGATCATGGAATGTATGCAGCCTGCATTTCCTTTGCCATACCTGTTCTTTTTGTATTTGCAATTCATGGGAAGATTCTAGGTTATTCCTCTTTTTTGAGGATTATATGCTGGGGAATTTTTGTTTTTCTAATCATTGCTGTTGCTCTCTCTTTTACAAGGGCATCATGGGTAAGTGTTGCGGTTAGCTTGTTATTATATTTTGTTCTTTTATTTAAAGTGCATTTTAAATACATATTACTGCTGGTGTCAATACTTGTTGGTGCTTTATTCATTAATTTAGACGATATACAGACTGATCTTTCTAGAAATAAAAAGGAGTCGGATGACAATATTGAAAACCATCTGCAATCTGTCGGAAATGTAACCTCAGATCCCTCAAATTTAGAACGATTTAATCGATGGAGTTGTGCAATTCGTATGTTTGAAGAGAAGCCAATTATGGGATGGGGACCTGGAACCTATACTTTTCAGTATGGACAATTCCAATTGCCACATCAAATGACTATAATTAGTACGAATGCTGGTAAATTAGGAGGAATACATTCTGAATATTTGAGACCATTAGCTGAGAGTGGTTTGATAGGAGCATTGTTTTATTTACTGATTATTTTGTTTGTAACGCATTTGGGGTTCAAGCATCAACGAGTTCTAAATGGAATACCTAAAATATTAAGTCTGGCTGCGTTTTTAGGGCTTGTCACTTATTTTGCTCATGCCTTACTTAATAATTATTCAGAATTTGACAAAATAGCGGTACCATTGTATAGTTTCATGGCAATCATTACAGCCATTGAGCTGAATTATAAAAATGTGGAAGAAGATCACCAGGAATAAATTAGGTTTATTGGGGTTAATCTTTATTGTAGGATTAATCATAATCTCTTTATTAGGTTATTTAATAATTCCTGATTCCACACCAAAGGCCAATGATATTCATTTAGAGATAGCTTTACAAAAACCTGGTTTTTCTGCGGATTTTTTAAAGATTGAGGAAATACCTCATGAAAAGTCATCTAACATTGTACAACACTGGCTTTATGGTTCACCAAATAGATTTAAGAAAGTTCCTATCTTAAGTGTTAGTGGTGTCGATAGTTTTTCTATTTTTTCTAAGAATGGAGTGCAATTATGGCATCGACTAGGCAGACCAATAACGCCAGAAGATATTAGCCGTAGTTCTTACTATTTTGGTACAGATCGCTATGGACGAGATATGCTCAGTCGAATAATTATTGGAGCTAGGATATCATTGATGGTAGGTTTTATGGCTGTTTTAATTACGATGGTTATAGGTACTATTTTGGGACTTCTAGCTGGGTATTTTGGTGGCTGGGTAGATCAAATCATTCTTTGGTTAATTAATGTAATATGGAGCTTACCTAGTTTATTAATTGCCATAGCTATAAGTTTTGCTTTCAAAGAAAAAGGTATTTATCAGGTTTTTTTAGCAATCGGACTGAGTATGTGGGTAGAGCTTGCAAGAGTTGTTAGAGGGCAGGTTTTACAAATCAAGGAAATGGAATACATTCAAGCTGCAAACGTGCTAGGGTTCAGTGCCATAAGAATTTTACTAAGACATATCTTACCTAATATAACTGCACCAATAATTGTAGTGTGTGCAGCCAATTTTGCTAGTGCAATTTTGCTTGAGGCCGGTTTGAGTTTTCTAGGGCTTGGGGTCCAAGCACCAACTCCCAGTTGGGGAAGTATGATTAAGGAACATTACAATTATATTGTCTTTGATGCGGCATATTTGGCGGTTATTCCAGGTGTTTGTATAATGCTGCTTGTAATGAGCTTTAATTTTCTAGGAAATGCTTTGCGTGATGCTTTGGATGTAAAGCTTAAATAATAAGAAAGACCTCAAATCGAGGCCTTTCTAAATATAGATTTACTTTTTCCAAAACATCTAAAAACTAAGACTAATTCATCAAATAGTTTCTAGTAAAATTTTAAGAATGTAGCAAATGTATCTCTAGCTAAAATTTTTAAATATGATAATAATCATATTACGATATGATATTTGTCAGCCGACTGTTTAGGACTAATTATTTAAAGAAATGTTTCCTTGAAATACTAAATCAGCTGGACCACTAAGAACTATATTCTCAAAGCAATTTTTTTTCTTTTCGAAGCTAATGTTAAGGTTACCACCTTTAGTCTTAAGTTTCTGATTGTATCTTTTTTGAGTGCTGTCTTGCTCTAAATAATGAGCGATAGCTGCAGCAGTTGCCCCAGTCCCGCAACTTAATGTTTCATCCTCTACACCACGTTCATAAGTACGAATATGTAAAATTCCATTTTTTGACTCCAGATAGTTGACATTAATGCCTACCTCTTTGAATCGTTCACTGTAGCGAATTTCATGTGCAGCTTTTATAAGATCTAGTTGTTCTAAATCTTCAGTGTAAGCTATGTAGTGGGGTGAGCCAGTGTTGAGAATATAACCCATTTCTTCGACCACAATAAAATCTACATCATGCATTTTAAGCATGACGTAATCTTCATTAATTTCAGCAGTATGTTCACCATCATTTGAAGTAAATTTACAATCGTCAGCAACCCAACCAAGGAACTCAGCATGTCTTACGGCACATCTACTACCGTTTCCACAAAAACTCTCCGAACCATCTGCGTTATAATACATCATATTGAAATCGGCTTTATCAGTTCTATTCATGAATATAATTCCGTCAGCTCCAATACCATATTTACGATCGCACAGTTTGATAATATTTTCCGCTGATAAAAATTCATCAAGGTTATTTATGATTATGAAATCATTGCCTGTTCCTTGGTATTTATAAAATTTAATCAGATCTTTACTCATGGAGTATTTTTAGAAGAATAGAGTTAGTGACAGCAGTAAATCGTTTTGCGGAGGAGCTTTTTTCAATGCTATAAATTTGTTCATTTTTTTTAAGATAAAGTCTGTTGTCTAATGAAAGTAGATTAACTGTTTCATTTTGAGCTATCCCAAATAATTGGAGGGTGTTCCCGTCATATTTATATCCATTAAAACCTATAACACTATTCCAATATTCCAGTTTAATAGTTAAATTTTCATTAGTAAATTTTTTGGACTTTTTTGTACGAGATTTTGTAACTTGAATGGATGTACTTCCTGGTTTTATGTCATTAGATACAATTTCTAAACTGTCGTTAGTCTCAGTATTTGAGAATGATCTTACACTTTTAAATGTTGTAGCTATGAGTTGATCCATTTGAACCAATGAATCATTTCTAGTTGGTTGAATATCTGCTAGGCTATAATCAATTGATCTTTTCTGTGTCATTAATTTATCTTGAATCTCATCATATGATTCGCTGTCAGGTTCTGATTCTTCGGCTATTTCATTTTCTTCTACTATTTCATTATCAATTATTTTATATTCAGCTAGTTCTTTATTGAGTTCAGTTGTTTCCTCATCAGAAAGCTCTATATTTGGAGGTGGAGCTATCGCAAGTAGTTGAGTGTCTATTGAGTTTTCTGGATATGTTGGTGTGTTGGTTGTAACTTGATTTATTTTTTGATTTTCTAATGCTTTTGTCTTCTCATTATACTTAAGAGAGTCTTGATAGTCAGATGAATATGAAGAGTCATTATCGTTGTTTATTAATGACTTTATTGAAAAAAAGATAACAAGGATTAATCCAATAGAGGCAGCAATGGTAAGGCTTGTTTTTGTTATGGGTCTCTTTGTATTTTGTTTTTTAGAAATATTATCTTTCAAGAAATTTTTTAGTTCATTCAATCTTACGTCTTCAATGCCTGTAATGATTGCTTTTTGAAGTTCTAATTTTTCTTGTAAATTTTTATTTGTCTTTAACTCAGCCTTGAAAGCATCAAGTTTTCTTCCTTGTAATTCTCCTAAAAGGTAAGAATTGATTAAGTCATATGTTTTTTGATCAATATTCATATGAAATCATTTTTCTGGTAATTCTCAAGCACAGTGGATTGCAATTTTTTGAAACACTGGTATTTTTTGCTTTTGACAGTATTAGTATTTGCAAAGTTGAGTCGTTCTGCAATGGTTTTATTATTGAATCCATCAAAGTAAAAATATGAAAGCAATTTCCTGCAGGTTTCATCCATTTCTTGAACAATTTGGACAATGATGGAATGATCTAAAT
This sequence comes from Bacteroidia bacterium, assembly GCA_029253325.1. GTDB lineage: Bacteria > Bacteroidota > Bacteroidia > NS11-12g > UBA9320 > UBA9320. Next base: position 10,370 of record JAQWZS010000183.1, on the reverse strand, counting down.
TTATGGTCGTGTTAGAGGCTATCATAGACTTCGTGTGAGCTACGTCAACACGTCTAAATCGATTTCGTTTTTTTAGCTCTTTAAACCATTTATTCTTTGCGATAGCTAATGTGTAAGTGGATAGTTTAGCTTGCAGTAAAAACTTTGGTTTTTGAACATTTCTCCATAAAGAGATTACAGTATCTTGTACAATATCGTCAATAATATTTTCTTCTCCACCATTTTTTAGTATAAAACTTTTTATTAAGCTATGATATTCCTTGTAAAGATATACTAGAATTTTTTCATCGCCAGATTTTATCTTTTCTACGATGAGCTCATCAGATATTTTGCCTATTATGAACATTTAATGGATAATATATACGCTTTAATCAATAAAGGTAAATCATTTGATACAAATATTGGATTGATGTTCGTTTTAGACATGTTTTATATAGAAGGTTTCATTGCAAATTTATGAAATATTTATTCAAAATATTACAGAATCACTTTGGAACAAAATTTGTTAAATATTATATATTGAAAAATTATTAGGTATGAACACATATAGTTTAAAAATTAAAAAAGTATTGTTATTAATTGCTATTGGTACATTAGGAGGTCTGATAGCAATAGGTTTAAATAAGATTTTTACAGAAAAAGAGACCTCAAAGAGTTTTAGTTTACATCAAAATGCCAAGTTTACATTGGCTGAAAAAATGGCAGATGCTCCTGTTGCTTTTGACTTTGTATCGGTCTCAGAGATAGCCACTCCAGCAGTGGTGCACATTAAAACAATCACAAAAAGCGTTTCAAGAGGTCCTTCGATGAATCCTTTTGAGGATTTCTTTGGTCCAGGTTTTAGGATGCCGGAACAAGGAGGTCCGCAGCAGGCATCCGGATCTGGGGTTGTTATAAATAGTGATGGATACATTGTTACGAATAATCATGTAGTTGATAAAGCTGATAAAGTAGAGGTTGTTTTGAACGATAAAAGAACTTATGTGGCAGAGGTATTAGGAGTTGACCCTGAAACAGATTTAGCCCTATTAAAGATTGAAGAGTCAGACTTGCCATTTCTTAATTTGGGTAATAGTGACGATTTAAATATAGGTGAATGGGTAGTTGCTGTTGGTAATCCTTTTAATTTAACGAGTACTGTTACTGCTGGAATTGTAAGTGCAAAGGGAAGAAATATTAATTTGTTACGTCAGCATGGTGGAGAATATGCTATTGAAAATTTCATTCAAACTGATGCAGCAGTCAATCCTGGTAATAGTGGAGGAGCTCTTGTAAATACTAGGGGTGAACTTATTGGAATTAATACAGCTATTGCTTCTCAGACTGGATCTTATTCTGGTTATTCTTTTGCTATCCCAATAAATTTAGCAAAGAAAATAATTGCTGATTTAAGAGATTATGGCGAGGTTAAACGAGCTATTCTTGGTGTAAGAATTCAAGACATCACTCAAGAGTTAGCAGATGAAAAGGGATTAGATAGCTTAAATGGTGTATATATTCCCGCTGTTTCAGAGGGGGGGAGTGCAGAAAAAGCAGGAATTAAAGATGGGGATGTGATTCTAAAAATAGATGATGAATACGTGAATAAGTCCTCTGAACTTCAAGAACAGATTAGTAAATATCACCCAGGAGATAAAATTAACGTTCTTGTTTTAAGAGATAAAAAGCAAAAAGAGATCGAAGCTACTTTACTTTCCAAGGATGGGTCTAAAATGATAGCTAATGATGTTAAACGAGAAGAGAAGAAAATATTAGGAGCAGAAATTGAGAATATCAGTAGAGATGAACGTTTAGCATTGAAAATTCGTAATGGAGTAAAAATAACCAAGTTGGGTAATGGTCAGATGAAATTAAAGGGGATTCCACAAGGTTTTGTAATTACTCATATTGATAAGACACCTGTTTATACAACAACTGACGCAGAAAAAGCATTTAATCAAAAGGAAGGTGCAGTATTGATTGAAGGGGTAACCTCTGACGGCAATAAAGAGGCTTATGCTATTCGATTGGATAAATAAGTTTTCAGACTGTTCTATTTATGGAAAAAAGGAGCGATTTAAATCGCTCCTTTTTTTTAAAACTCAAATCCGTTCCATGTTTCAAACTTCCAAATTTCAATGACTTGGTTGATGTGCATTGGATAAGGAGCATAGGCACTATTCGTGCTAACTAAAGTAAGACTTTGATCATCTTTAATTTTATTGTACAGTCGTTTAAATACAACTCCATCATCTTTTGTGACTACAATGTAGTTCTCTCCATCTTTGATGTCATTCCAATCTTGCAAATAACTCGCAGTTACCCATGAACCTTCGCTTATAGGTGGCATGCTATCTCCTTTGATTTGAAAACTTCGGTATGTTTTATTCTTTGGCAAGAAGGGGAGCTTGAACTTTGGCAAACCTTCGATGAATTCAGGATCAGCATAGCCATTGGTATATCCAGCTTGTGCTTTCATACTCACAACCTCAATATTTTCATCTTCGTTGGCATCCACGCTTACTGTAAGAAGACGTAATTTCCGTCCTCTTAAATCGGCTTCACTACCTTTAAGAATTTGTGTTAGTTTAAAATGAGTGAGCTTAGATAGGTCATGTCTTACTAAGCCGTCTAAAGTTACGTTGAAGTAATCTGCAATTTCAATTTGAATATCGAAAGGAGGTTGGACTCCTCTTTCATAACTGTTTAGTTTAGATCGAGTTAAATCTAACGAGTCAGCTAAATCTTGTTGAGATATTCCCTTTTTTGTTCGAAGTAGTTTAATGTTTTTGTCAAAATACATGATGATGCAAATATATATAAAAGATTAAATTATTATCAAATAAAAGATAATTTTATTGTCAATTAGGATTGTGAATTATTATAGTCCTTTGATTTAGCGAATAACATGAAATAAATATATATTTTTGCTAATGTTAATCTATAATGGGAATATTCAATTTTTTTACACAGGACCTGGCTATTGATTTAGGCACAGCTAACACATTAATCATGCATAAAGATAAGTTGGTTGTTGATGAACCTTCCATTATTGCGATTAATAGGGCTAGCAAAGAAGTGCTTGCCATTGGATCTGAGGCTCAAAAAATGCACGGTAAAACCCATGAGGATATCAAAACAGTCAGACCATTGAAGGATGGTGTGATTGCTGATTTTGAGGCAGCAGAGCAAATGATTAGTGGCTTCATAAAAATGATTAATACCAGAGGAGCGTTTGGGAGTCCTCAATTAAGAATGGTGATTTGCATACCAAGTGGGATAACTCAAGTTGAAAAACGAGCAGTAAAAGAAAGTGCTGAACGATCTGGAGGCAAGGAAGTATATATGATACCTGAACCAATGGCTGCAGCTATTGGAATTGGAGTAGATGTTGCTGAACCAATGGGGAATATGATCATAGATATAGGTGGAGGAACAACAGAAATTGCAGTAATTGCTTTGTCAGGTATAGTTTCTGACGAGTCAATACGGGTAGCAGGAGATGATTTTACTAACGATATTATTGAGTACATGAGAAGGCAACATAACCTGATGATTGGTGAACGTACAGCAGAGAATATAAAAGTTCAGGTTGGAGCAGCTCTTCCAGAATTAGAAACACCACCTGAAGATTATCCAGTAAATGGTAGAGATTTAATGACGGGTATTCCAAAACAAATCATGGTGTCATATACCGAGATAGCCTTAGCTTTGGACAAATCAATTTCTAAGATAGAAGAAGCTGTAATGAAGGCATTGGAATTGACACCACCAGAATTATCAGCAGATATTTACCAAACAGGGTTGTATCTGACAGGAGGAGGAGCTTTGTTAAGAGGTCTGGATAGAAGAATATCTGGTAAAACGAAACTGCCTGTATATGTAGCTGAGGATCCATTAAGAGCCGTAGTAAGAGGGACATCTGTTGCATTAAAAAATCTGAAAAATTATAGGACAATATTCACTTAATGCAACGCCTAATTGCGTTCATAGAGTATAATTTTCATATCATATTGTTTGTGATTCTTCAAACAATTTGTGGTTTTCTTGTTTTTAGTCTTAATCCTTACCAGCAAGCTATCTTTTCAAAAGCATCTTTGGGGGTTACATCGACTATCAATAAATTATCATCTGATGTTTACAGTTATTTGAATTTAAAGAGTCAAAATACTTTGTTGCAAAATCAGATATCTAAGCAGTTCAAAGAATCGTTTCCGCAAAGTCTTCATTATTTAAATGATACTTTTTCTATTGTTGATACTTCAATGCATCATCTTTTTGATGCTATTCCTGCCCATGTAGTTTTTAATACAGCCCATAAGGTAAATAATGTTTTTATAATTAACAAAGGGTTGGATCATGGAATAAAAAAAAATATGGGGGTGATTTCCTCACAAGGAATTGCGGGAGTGGTTTTAAGCTCAAACCAAAACTATAGTGCTGTGATGTCATTGCTCAATACAAATATGAAGATTACCCCACATATTAATGGACAAGAATACTTTACAGAAATGATATGGGACAATTCTAAATTTAACTGTTTAACCATCAATGGAGTTAACAAACTTGAACAGATTAATTTAGGCGATGTTGTATCAACGGGTAATTCTTCATTGCTATTTCCAAAGGGAATCCCCATTGGGCATATCTCGAAAATAAATGATACGCCCAAAAGTCAGTATTTTGAATTAAAGCTAGAGACTGCAACTAACTTTAGAAATTTAGAATATGTTTTTGTAATTATTAATAATGAGTACTTAGGTTTAAACGATTTACTATTAAATGATTAATCAAATAATATACTGGGTTTTAGTTATTGGATTCCAAGTTTTGGTACTTAATCACTTAGATCTTTCTTCTTATATCTACCCGCAAGTATTCGTAACTCTTCTATTAACTTTACCTCTTCATTTGAAAAAGACATATCAGTTATTGATTGGTTTTGGTTTAGGATTAGTCATGGATTTGTTTATTTATTCACCAGGTATTCATATGTCAGCTTGCTTATGGTTTGTTGTTATTCGGATGCTGATTCTAAATAGACAAGATTTAAAAGAGCACGCTAATAATAAATTGGAATATTCCATTAGAACTGCTGGTTTTACTCCTTTCATTTATACTACACTTATATTAATTATTTTTTATCATTTTTATATTCTATGGATTGAAGGAATCGGAAATATAAATATTGAGTATATAACTAAAACAGGACTTTCTAGTTCACTTTTATCCTTAACAATAATTGGTGTTTTTCAAGCACTTAAATTAAATAAGTATCCTTGAGAATATATAGGTTATACTATGTTTATGCCACTGTTATTCTTGTAGGATTATTATACATATTTCGTCTTTTTCAGGTTCAAGTTATCGATGATAAGTACGCATTAATTGCAGAGAAAATTTCGTTAAGAAAACAAACAGTATACCCTCAAAGAGGACTCATATTTGATCGAAATGACAAACTTCTTGTGTACAACGATCCAGTTTATGATTTGATGATTTCAGTTCCCATAAAGTTAAAGGGAATAGATACCTTATCTTTTTGTCAATTATTAGAAATAGATAAAAAGAAATTTGATCAACATCTTTTCAAGGCAAAACAAAGATCTTATAGGGGTAAATCTGTTTTTAAGAAAAATATATCCAATGTTACATATGCCCGGATACTTGAAAGACTCTATCAATTTAAAGGTTTTTTTTTCGAGATACGTCAGGATAGAAATTATAAATTTAATAGCTCAGCACACTTGCTTGGTTATCTTGGAGAGGTAAATAAACAAGATTTAGAGACCCAAAAAGAAGGATATTATGAACAAGGGGATTTTATTGGTAAAAAAGGTGTTGAACAATATTATGAAAACCAGCTTCGTGGTGTAAAAGGGGAGCGATATTTTTATGTAGATAGATCGGGAGTTAATAAAGGTTCGTATAAAGATGGGAAGCTAGATAATGAACCAATTGATGGTCAAAATATATCATTATCAATTGATATTGATCTTCAACAATACGGGGAAAAATTACTGAATCGTAAAATGGGAAGTGTTGTGGCTATTGAACCTAAAACGGGCGAAATCTTATCATTAATTTCAAGTCCATTTTATAATCCTGCGAATTTTAATATTCAAAATCGGGGTAAATTTTATTCTCGAGCTATTCAAGACCCTACAAAACCAATTTTTAACAGGGCTGTAAGTGCACCATATCCACCGGGCAGTACTTTTAAACCTTTAATGGCTCTTGTGGGCTTGGAAGATGGAGCAATAAAAGCAACCAGTCATTTTAACTGTGCAGGTCAATATCGACTTGGTAAAAGGATTATTAAGTGTCACTTTCATCCATCCAATACAAGCCTAAAGCAGAGTATAGCTAGTAGTTGCAATACATATTACTGTAATATTTTTAAAAATATGATGCAGGCTTCGAAATATAATAGTTCTGAAAATGCCTACGCTAGCTGGAGATCATACCTCACAAGTTTTGGATTGGGCAGTAAATTAGGGATAGATATTCCTGGAGAGTATAAGGGTTGGTTGAGAGAGTCAGCGTATTATGACAAGATGCATGGCAAAGGTCGTTGGAATTATGCTCGAATTATTTCTCTGTCATTTGGGCAAGGTGAATTAGGACTAACTCCTATTCAAATTGCTAATGCTGCATCAATCATTGCAAATCAAGGCTATTATTATACCCCTCACGTCATCAAAAAAATTGAGGGAATGAAGAGTATACCTCAGAAATATTTAGTTAAGAACTTTACGAAAGTGTCTCAGTCAAATTTTGCACCAGTTATTAGAGGAATGCAAGAAGTTACTATTTCAGGTACAGCGTCCCATGTAGCCATTGATAATATCAATATTGCTGGTAAAACGGGAACAGTGCAAAATCCACATGGAAAGAATCATTCGGCATACATGGCATTTGCTCCAATTGAGGATCCAAAAATAGCAATAGCTGTCGTTGTAGAGGAATCTGGATATGGTGCCTCTTGGGCTGCCCCAATTGCCCACCTTATGATTGAAAAATATCTAATGCCAGACACGATGAAAGAATCAAGTCGTCCATTTTTGGAAAAACAGATGATGGATTCAGACTTAATTCCTTATAAGTATAAGAGTAAAATAGATAAGTCATTGTATGGAAACTAAATCTCGTATCGATATATTAGCATTGCTTCTGTTTTTACTTATTGCTGTCATAGGTTTAGCTAGTGTATACTCGGCGACTTCAAATCAAGGAGTATTTTCGCTTTTTGAAGGGAGAAGTGGAAAGCAATTAATGTGGTTGTCTGCATCTATTTTTTTTGGAGTTATTATCTTTCTTTTAAATGCTAATTTTTTCGAAGTATTTAGTATGTATTTCTATATTTTATTTATGCTTTTGCTAGTACTTGTACTTGTTATTGGAGTGGATATTAATGGAGCAAGATCATGGATAAAGATAGGCTCATTTAGTTTACAACCCTCAGAATTTGCCAAGTATGGGACAAGTTTTGCTGTGGCAGCTATTATTAGCAGAATTGGTTTTTCATTCCAAAATAAAAATGACATTATCAAATTAGCGACTATTACACTTATTCCAATGGGGCTAATAGTTATTCAAGGTGATATGGGGTCTGCTCTCGTTTTTTTGAGTTTTATTCCTGTTTTTTACATTGAAGGACTAACCCCTGCAATTATTTTACTTGGTATATTTATGATTGCTGTTTTTGTCTTGACTCTAGTTTTTAGTTCTTTATATTTTAGTATTTCAGCATCCATCTTATGGTTTGTATTCTATGCTTTCACATACACCAACAAAAAACTTTTAATCCCAGGCTTATCTATAATGGGATTAGCAATAATTTTCAGTATGAGTGTCCAGTTTTTATTTGATAATGTTCTTAAAGATCACCAACAAAAAAGAATACAGGTAACATTGAATTTGATCGAGGATGATATGGGTGCTGGTTACAATGTGAACCAGTCAAAAATTGCTATCGGTTCAGGAGGATTGGTTGGAAAGGGATTTTTAAATGGGTCACATACTAAGGGTAATTTTATTCCAGAGCAAGAAACAGATTTCATTTTTTGTACGATTGGAGAAGAGGGGGGATGGATATTAAGTAGCATTACTATAGCTCTTTATATTGCATTTATACTCCGACTATTTTATCTGTCTTCAAGAGCTAAGAAAAAATACAAACGAATATTTATTAGTAGCCTTGCATCAATCATCTTTTTCCATATTCTTGTCAATGTAGGCATGACAATTGGAATAATGCCTGTGATTGGTATACCATTGCCACTAGTTTCTTATGGTGGTTCTTCTATCCTTGCCTTTGGGTTGTTTATATTTACTGCCTTAAAAATGGATGCCACTAGAGATCAAGATTTAGAATCAGTTTTTTCATGACCAAAGTATATCAACTTTCCTATGGGCCATTTGCAGAAAATACCTATGTTATTGCAGATGATGACCTAAATGCAATTATTGTTGATCCTGGAATGTATCATCCCGAGGAAAATGTCAAATTTTTTGAGTTTATAAATTCACAACAACTAAAACCATGTCGGTTGCTTCTTACTCATGCTCATTTAGATCATGTTTTTGGAGTAAATTGGGTAAACAAAACCTATGAACTAACACCAGAAATACATAATGATGATCAAATAGTGTATGACTCTGCAGAGGTTGTAGCTAAGCAGTATGGTCTGAATATGAATAAACTTGTACCAAGCAATATATCACTGGTTCATAATCAAGTTTTTAAATTTGGGGGGAGTGAATTCAGAATTATTCACACTCCAGGCCATTCCCCTGGAAGTGTTTGCTTTAGAAATGATAATGAAGGATACATTATAAGCGGAGATGTCCTTTTTCAAGGGAGTATAGGTCGAACTGACTTGCCAGGAGGAGATTATAATGTTCTTATGAGATCTATTAATGAACATATCATTAGTTTAGATGAAGATACCATTGTGTACTCAGGACATGGGCCAGTTACAAATGTTGGTCAGGAGAAAGTTTCTAATCCATTTTTACAAGCATAAAAAAAAGCTGCTTGAAGAGCAGCTTTTTAGGATAATATTTTTAGTGTATTAGTTTTCTTGATTTTTGAATGCATCCAAATCAAAATGCAGGCTAAATCGAATGGTGTTTTGAAGTGGATGTCTTCTAGCAAATGGTTGCAGATAAGCAGCATCTATTTGAAACACATTGTACTTCAGGCCAGCACCGAATGTTATATATTTTCTTGAACCTTTAGTGTCGGCCTCGTAAAAATATCCTGCTCTCAAGGCAAATTGCTTTGCATACCAGTATTCAAGACCAGCAGAGATTGTTATTTCATTCAATTCTTCTTTGAATCCTCCTGGTGCGTCATTGAATGAAGATAGCATACCATTGATGAGTGGATCATCAGTGATAACTCTTCCAGATATTTCTCCAAGTGAATCATACTTATATTGAGGAGTTGGAACGAGTAACTTGTTAAAATCTACACCGAAACCAATTTCATTGTACTCATCTATTTGGGTATTCCAAAAAGTACCTAGCCTTAGGTTAACAGGAATAAAATCTCTATTTGCCTCTGTTGTGTAAGTGATTTTATTTCCTATGTTACTGATGTTTCCACCGATGGTATAATCAAAATCTCTATCGCTGAGCTTGACATCATTTTTGTATGTCATAGAGATGTCTCCAGCACCCGCCATACCTGCTTTGATCTCTGTGCCACTAGAACCAACTTGCCCCCTTGCAAGGTCAGAAAATACAAACCTTAATGCAACTCCTAATGATAGATTATCAGATAGCTTTCTGGCGTATGCTCCATCAAGTGCAAATTCTTTTGGTTCGTAATCTCCAGTTGATGTACCTTGGTTGTCTGTGAATTGAATGTTTCCCAGCGTAAAATATCTAAGGGACATACCAATAGTGCTCTTATCATCTATTTTTTTGTAGCCAGACATATAATAAAACCAAATATCTGGAACGAGTTGTCTTAACCAAGGTGCTGCAGATACGGCAATTCCACCGTCTCCTTCAATGAATGCCAATTTTGATGCATTCCAATGGATTGAATTAGCATCAGCAGAGGTTGCAGCTCCTAAATCACCCATTGCAGCTGATCTAGAATCAGGAGAGATGAGCAGAAATGGTGCGGCCGTCGTTATAACGTTTCTTTGACCTAGTAAACTTTCTTTAGATTGGAGACCACCTTGTGCATAAATTTTTGTTGTCAAGAGTAGACTACAGACAATAGTAAATACTTTTAAATTTTTCAATGTTTTCTTGATAAGAGGCAAATGTATCATTAATTTTTTTATTAGTTTATGATATATAATTTTTGATTTTCACTTGTTTCTGTTCCATCCTCTGCTTTTAGCTTGATAGTATATAGATATACTCCACGA
>JAQWZS010000173.1 GCA_029253325.1 Bacteroidia bacterium | reverse complement strand
GAACGCATTTGTTATGAGGAATCTTTTCACTTAAAATATGGTCATGACAATGTAGTCCATTTAGCAACTGGAACATCCAAACAAAGACAAATGGTGCAAGAAGCTATGAATCGATGGTGGCCACCCCTCATGCACTTTTTTGGTCCAAGTGATAAAATATCAGTTCACACCGAAACATTAATGCGGTGGAAAGTTAAAATGGCAAGTAACGATGCTATGAGACAACAATTTTTAGATATGTATGTCCCTAAAATTTGGGATTTAGGATTAACCCTACCTGATCCAAAACTCAAGAAAAATGAAGAAACTGGTTTATGGGATTATACTGAACCAGATTGGGAGGAATTTAAACGTGTCATCAACGGAGATGGTCCTTGCAATGCTGAACGACTTGCTGTTCGAAGAATGGCTGAAGAAAATGGTAAATGGGTGGCTAATGCTATTAAGAGCAAGCAAGATGAATACGTGACTCCGTATGCTTAATATAAGTCTGTCTATCAGCAATTAATTGGTAAAGTCAATTTTATTTACGAGTTTTATGCAAATTAAAAAATTACACAACATGAAACATCTCATCATCTTATTGTGCTTTTTGAATGCTGTTTTCTTCGTAAACGCACAAAATATTCCCAATGGAGACTTTGAAAAATGGAGGGTAAGAGACCATTTCAAGCCTACGGGAATGACTTGTACAGTTAGAAATACTGAACGCACATCAGATGCAAAAGAAGGACAATATGCTCTTAAGCTATCTAATACCTATGTTCCTAACTCACGAGGTTATCGTTCGTATGCTCTTAACGTTGATATTGTAAATGGATATGATGGAGTAGCTTTTCACGGAGATCCTCTAAGTCTATGTTTTTGGACAAAATATGATTTAGCTGCTGGAGACACCGCAAGAGTATATGCTGTATTTAGAGAAAAAGGTACTTATAAAGGTAAGGTTGACTTTCGATTTACCGGGTCTAGTAACGACGAGTGGGTAAGGTATTCTGTTCCAATTGAATGGAGCTCCTCACGAACTGCTGATAGTGTATGGATTAATTTATACTCATATGCAGACTATGGAGTCGACGGAAATGGTTTTGTAATTTTTGACGACATTCATTTTACGAATTTGAATGACAGACAAAAAGACCTATTCAATAACGGGTTTGAGGATTGGCAAAATATTGGAGTTAATTATCCTTCAGGATGGAAACCTTTAGATTTAGTAGTGTATGAAAGATATTCCTCTTTTCTCTATGAACCAACTGTTTTGAATATTACAGATTCCGATGTATTCATGGGCGAAAGCTCACTCCTTATAAAAAATGCCTATTCAAATTCCTCAGGAGGCACTAGGTATGGATACTGTTTTCTTGGTATCGAGAATAACGACTACTATACCCCACATTTCCCAATTGATACATTTAAATACCTACAAGGCTACTACAAATACATTCCTGATGGTGATGATACAGCTAGTATAAATTTAAGGACTTGGGGAAAAGGGAAGTACAAGTCCAATGATAATTTTTATCTGTCAGCTGCAAGCGATTGGACATTTTTTGCCTTCCCCATTAATTATTATACATCTCCTATCACTGCAGATAGTGCTGGTCTTATTTTCTACTCAGGCAAAACAGACAGTGTAAGAGGCCCTAATAGTAGCCTGTATATAGATAACCTTGAACTAGTAATGCAGCCTAAAAGCCTGGGCATTAGTGTATTAAATGAAGAATTTTCCATTTATCCTAACCCATTCCAAAGAAGTGTTATTATTAAATCAAATGAAATTAACTCACTAGATATTTATAACGCTTTAGGAAAATTAATAGCAACTCATACAATTTTCGTTGGTGAAAACATACTAGATTTAGTTGAACTGCCAACAGGCATATATTATTTAAAAACTCGAAAACAATCATGGACAAAAAAAGTAATCAAACAATAGAGTCGATAGACCCAAGAATTACCAGAGCAAAAATTCAAACAGGTAACAAAACTGATATGGAGGGGCTTGCTCATTTTCAAACTTTTGAAGTTTTTCATCAAAATAAGCGAGGAGCTCAGCATAAGCATGTCGGTATAGTTCACGCACCAAATCCTGACATGGCTCTTTTGTATGCCAAGGAGCAATATGCTAGAAGAGAAGTTACAGCAAATATTTGGGTAGTACCCAGTAG
>JAQWZS010000172.1 GCA_029253325.1 Bacteroidia bacterium | reverse complement strand
CCTTTATCTCTTTTCCTCTGACTAGATAAGTATATATATCGTTAGAATATGACGCCTTAATCTGGTCCCACTCATCAATAATAACTTGTAATTTAGAATCAAAATCTAATGAAACCTTCTCATAGGTTTCCTGTAAATCCTTAATTATTCGGTCTGAACCTGACAATTTAGCTTCTTTTACTGTACAAATTGTTTTATGGATACCATATAGTTTCTGGGCAATTTCTGATTGTTGTTTTGCCCAATCATTATAACTACGGTTATTTTCTGCAATCTCTGATAAATATCGAACTCGTTTGGGAGGAATGATATAAATTTTTTCGCTTAGTTCTTGATTTGTATCAAATGAAGTAGATAAATCAGAGGATGCTTTATCCTGAATTGTCTGAATAACCGTTGCATATAGAGCATTTACACCAGGGTCATTGAATTGACTAGCGATTGTTCCATACACAGGCATTTCATCTGTACCTTGGTCAAATAACTTATGGTTGCGTTGAAATTGTTTTTTAACGTCTCTCAGTGCATCTAATGCACCACGCTTATCAAATTTGTTCAGTGCAATTACATCTGCAAAATCGAGCATATCAATTTTTTCTAACTGAGTAGCTGCACCATATTCAGGAGTCATAACATACAAACTCACATCACTGTGGTCTGTTATTTCTGTATCACTTTGACCAATTCCAGAGGTTTCTAGTATGATCAAATCATAACCTGCTACTTTCAGGATATCTTTTGCTACATCAATATGAGCAGACAATGCAAGGTTAGCCTGTCTAGTAGCTAGCGAACGCATATAGACTCGATCATTACGAATACTATTCATTCGGATACGATCTCCGAGTAGAGCTCCACCTGTCTTCCTTTTGGATGGGTCAACCGATATAATTGCAATATTTTTTTTTGGAAAATCAATTAAAAATCTTCTAACTAATTCATCCACAAGACTACTTTTACCTGCTCCTCCAGTACCTGTTATTCCAAGAACTGGGGTAGAAATAGATTGAGCTTCCTCGCTTATTTGATTAAAAAAATCCTGATTTTCTTTTGGAAAATTTTCAGCAGCCGAGATTACTCGAGCAATGGACATTTTATTCTTTAATCTGAATGACTCCACTTCTCCGTTCAATTCTTGACCAATTGGATAGTCTGATTTTTGAACCAAATCATTAATCATTCCTTGAAGCCCCATAGATCTTCCATCATCTGGGTGATATATTTTAGCTATACCATAATCCTCCAGATTTTTAATCTCTGATGGAAGAATAGTTCCTCCTCCACCACCAAAAAGTCGAATATGACCTGCACCTTTTTCAACTAAAAGGTCCCGCATATATCTAAAATATTCATTATGACCGCCCTGATAGCTGGTCATTGCGATAGCATTAGCATCTTCTTGAATAGCTGTATTGACAACTTCCTCAGCACTTCTATCATGCCCTAAATGGATGACCTCACAACCACTAGATTGAATAATTCGTCTCATCACATTGATTGCTGCATCGTGACCATCAAATAGAGAGGCTGCTGTTACAATCCTTACTTTGTGAATAGGTGAATACGGTTTTTGATCTTGCATATCCTAAATACTAATCCTCACAAAAGTAAGGCAACTACCCTCTTTTAGGATAGAAGATAGCTAGTATAGATTTTGTAAAAACTAGCAGTAATTATGTCCATATAAATTAATTTGTTATAATAGTAATCCATTTACTTAGTAAGAGTTAAGCATAAAAAAATCACCTTAAAAGTCCATCAGAACTAGTTTGAGTGATAATTCAACTACACTAAATATTTATTGGAATAATTCATTCTATTGAATACTAAATGGAATTAAATTATAGTCGGGCTATTTGATTTATATTTACCCCCAAATAACAATTAAATCTTGAATGGAGATAATCAGAGGTTTTTTAGGGTTGATTATGCTTGTGGGGATAGCCTACCTTTTTAGTAAACACAAAAAGAATATTAACTGGAAGCTAGTCATCACTGGAATTCTAATCCAATTTGTTTTAGCAATACTTGTTTTTAAACAAATTCAAATTCCATTTACTAGCATATCCATGTCTAGTATCTTTTCTTTCTTAGCCAGTTTTTTCACCCAGTTACTTTCGTTTACGGACGCTGGAGCACAATTTATTTTTGGAAGTTGGCCAGACTCTGCTGAGATATTTAAACTAGGGTCTGAAGGGCGTGTTGAGCATACCATTGGGTATGTTTTTGCCTTTAAAGTTCTACCCACTGTTGTTTTCTTCTCTGCACTTACCTCATTGCTTTATTATTTGGGTATCCTTCAGAAAATTGTCTATGGATTTGCTTGGGTATTGAGTAAAACCATGCGATTATCAGGTGCTGAAAGTCTTGCAGCTGCAGCTAATATTTTTGTTGGGCAAACTGAAGCACCACTCATTGTTAAACCATACATCTCTAAAATGACTAATTCTGAGATTATGTGTCTAATGACTGGTGGCATGGCTACAATAGCTGGTGGTGTGTTTGCTGCATTCATAGGTTTTTTAGGTGGTGACGATATTATCGCTCAACAAGAATTTGCAAAACATCTTCTAACAGCATCCATCCTATCCGCACCAGCTGCAATAGTTTGTGCTAAAATTCTATTCCCAGAAACAGAGGAGGTAAATCAAAATCTTGATATTAATGAAGAGAAAATGGGCAGCGGACCACTAGAAGCTATATCAATGGGAACTACCGACGGCATTAAGCTAGCTGTTAATGTTGCAGGAATGATTTTAGTTTTTTTGGCTTTTATTGCTCTAATTAACTATTTATTGATTAATGTGATTGGCGGATTTAATGGCATTGGTTCATGGAAATTCACATCGCTCAACGAAATCATTCAATCTAATACGATATACGATAGCTTCAACTTACAAATGATTCTAGGTTATTTGTTTGCTCCACTTGCTTGGATAATCGGTATAGAGCTAAACGATATCATTTTAGCTGGTCAACTTTTGGGTGAAAAGACAGTTATTAATGAATTCATTGCCTACCTATCATTGAAAGATATTGTCGCTAACAATATGGGAAATACATTGATACAAAAAAGAACTGTAGTAATTTTAACCTATGCATTGTGTGGATTTTCAAATTTTGCTTCAATTGGTATCCAAATTGGGGGTATTGGCTCAATTGCACCTAATCAACGCTCTACATTAGCAAGATTAGGTCTGAGATCACTTATCGGAGGAACTTTAGCATGTCTTATGACTGCAACGATTGCTGGAATTTTTAACTAACTATGAATCGTGGTTTTCTATATGGAGATGGTTTTTTTGAGACAATCCGTGTGAATAATGGACAAATTCCGCTTATAGACCAACATCTAGAACGAATTGAAGAGGCCATTGATATTTATAAGTTAATTCCTACCTTTCATATTGATGAAGCATTTTTAAACTCACTTAAATCATCTAAAAATGAGTTAATTAGATTAAACTTCTTTAGAACAGGAGGCGGGAAGTATGCACCTGAAAACAACGAATTAGCCTTCGACTATTCTTCAGAGGAATTCCATAATCCCTTTTTTATACCAATTGCTTTGGATTTAGAAACTGAATTGGAAAAATCTCCAAATAAAACAGGTAAAATTGAACTTTATCCAGAACCCAAACCAAAGGTAAAGTGGCTAACCGTAAAAAGTCTTTCTAGTATTTACTATGTATTAGCTGCTGACTATAAAATAAATAAAAGTGCAGACTATCTCTTCATTCAAAATAATGAAGGATACATCTGTGAGGAATTAATTAGCAATATTCTAATAAAAAAAGGGGAAGATTTAATCATTCCTAAACCTAGCAATGGTGGAGTTAATGGGATTACCCAAAGGTATTTACGATCTAATTATGGATTTCAAATAAGTGAGAAGAATTTAAATTTTGATGATGTTTTAGATTCTGATGCCATATATTCACTGAAAGGATCTACAGGAATTTCTCGTATAAAATAAAACGTCCAAACTTGAAAAGAATGGACGTTTCTGATACATTATTATTTTTAGATATTAGTAACGATAATGCTCACCTTTATATGGGCCTTGCATTCCTACACCAATATAATCTGCTTGATCTTTGCTAAGTTCCTCTAATTCAACTCCAATTTTGGCAAGGTGAAGAGCAGCAACTTTTTCGTCTAGATGTTTTGGAAGGACATACACTTCATTCTTATAACTATCAGAATTATTCCAAAGCTCCAATTGAGCTAAGGTTTGATTGGTGAATGAGTTACTCATAACAAAAGAAGGATGACCTGTTGCACAACCAAGGTTAACCAACCTTCCTTCCGCTAAAAGTATTATTTCGTTACCATCTACATTATATACATCTACTTGAGGCTTTACCTCAAATTTGGTTTCTCCATAATTTTGATTCAAGTAGGCAACGTCAATTTCATTATCAAAGTGACCAATATTACAAACGATTGTTTTATCATTCATCAATTTAAAATGCTTTTCAACAAGAATATCTTTATTACCAGTAGCAGTGACCACTATCTGAGATCTAGGTATTGCATTTTCCATTTTCTTAACTTCATAACCATCCATTGCAGCTTGTAGAGCACAAATAGGGTCAATTTCTGTTACAATTACTCTTGCACCAGCACCTGATAAAGAGGCAGCAGTTCCTTTACCTACGTCTCC
>JAQWZS010000171.1 GCA_029253325.1 Bacteroidia bacterium | reverse complement strand
TTGCTCCAAAGATTAACGGTAAAACCATTAAAAAACTAAATCGAGCTGCACGCTCACGATTGATACCTAACAAGACTGCTACTGCAATAGTACTTCCGCTCCTACTTATTCCTGGCAATATAGCAATGGCTTGAACAACCCCTAACAACAAAGCATTCTTAGTATTCACCAAGCCATTTTTTCGACTTAATTTATCAGACAAGAAAAGAAGTAATCCAGTCAAGATTAGCATGAAGCTGACAAGTATAATATTCCCACTAAAAAATCCGTCGATATAGTCTTTAAAGAATAATCCCATAATTGCTGCAGGTATGATTGAAAGGACAATAAAGAAAACAAATTTTGTTTCGGAATTCCACCTAAACTTAAAAACTCCTTTAATTAATTTGAGAATATCTTTCCTAAAAACAATTATTGTACTGAGAGCAGTTGCAAAATGAAGGGTAACTGTAAATAATAACCCTGCTTCATTCTCATTAATGTTAAAAATGGCTTTACCTAATTCAATGTGACCGCTGCTGCTAACGGGTAAAAACTCTGTCAAACCTTGAACAATGCCAAGGATAATAGACTCCCAAAAACTCATTTATTATTTTTTTGGCTTTTTCATTATCGCAAAAATCTCAATGACAAATCCTAAAATAACCACCATTGGGGCTAATGTAGTTTTTCTAAAGTCATAGATATCTTCTTTGCCATACATCAATACAAAACCGATAATAATTGTAAGTAGTCCTGCTAACATTAATTGATAATTCGTTTTATTAAAAACAAATTGTTGATTTGAATGATCCGTTGATTCTGTTTTACTACTTTTTTTATGAGCCATAACGTGTTCTATTGTGTTACAATTGCTAAATTGTTTAGGCAAAAATAACATCTAATTGTATTGATACCACTTTTAATAAACCAAATGCTATGAGTTCTCTTACTTTTGTAGCATTCCAATACTGTATGAGTACCTACAATTTTCAATCTATCGAGGATAAATGGCAGTTAAAATGGGCTGAGTCCCATATTTATCGATCTGAAATTGATTTAACAAAGCAAAAGTTTTATGCCTTGGATATGTTCCCCTACCCCAGTGGTGCAGGATTGCATGTGGGTCATCCTTTGGGATACATTGCAAGTGACATTGTAAGTAGATACAAACGACTTAATGGATATAATGTCCTCCATCCAATGGGTTTTGATGCTTTTGGTCTTCCTGCAGAACAATACGCTATTCAAACTGGACAACACCCAAAGGTCACAACAGAAATTAACCTAAAAAAATACAAAGAACAACTAAATCGAATAGGTTTTAGTTATGATTGGGAAAGAGAAATTAGAACTACTGACCCCTCCTATTATAAATGGACACAATGGATTTTTATTCAATTATTTGAATCTTGGTACAATGAGAAAACAGACAAAGCTGAAAGTATTGACTCTTTGATTTCTATTTTCGAAATTGAAGGAAATGTAAATGTTGTTCACAAAGGAGACAATACTGAACCCTTCACTTCGGTCGAATGGGAAGACAAAACAGCTCAAGAAAAGGAACGTATTCTCCAACATTACCGTCTCGCCTTTCAAAAAGAAACTACTGTAAATTGGTGTGAAGAACTAGGTACCGTTTTAGCAAATGACGAAGTTAAAGATGGACTTTCAGAGCGTGGTGGTTATCCTGTGAGTCAGAAGTTAATGAAGCAATGGTATGTTCGAATAACTGCTTATGCAGATAGACTATTATCTGGATTGGAAAAAATTGATTGGAGTGAGAGCATCAAAGAAACGCAGCGAAACTGGATCGGAAAAAGTATCGGAGCTAGAATTTCTTTCAAGGTAAAAAAACACAGTGAAAATATAGAGGTGTTTACTACCCGACCAGACACCATTTTTGGATGCACCTTCATGGTTCTGGCACCTGATCACCCTTTAGTTAGTTCCATTACTACATCTGATCAAAAAGAAGCTATTGATGCCTATGCTAAAATTGCCAATAACAAAAGTGAGCTAGAGCGTAAAAAAGATAAATCCGTTACTGGTGTTTTCACTGGAGCATCCGCAACACATCCATTCACAAACAAAGACATACCAATTTATATTTCTGAATATGTTCTAAGTGGTTATGGTACGGGGGCAATCATGGCCGTACCTGCTCATGATGAAAGGGATCATGCATTTGCCAAAAAATTCGGACTCGATATTATTCAAGTAATAAATGACCCTAATGCAGAAGAAATCAATATTCAAGAAAATAGCTATGACTCCAAAAATGGTGTCCTTATCAATAGTGAAAACTTTGACCGATTGAATGTAAAAGAGGCTATGCAAGCCATCATTCAACTGGCTGAAGAACGGAATTTTGGGGAAAAAGAGATTCAATTCAAATTAAGAGATGCTGGATACAGTCGTCAGCGATATTGGGGTGAACCATTCCCCATCATTCACAAAAATAATATCCCTACTATCGATAAAAACCTACCTGTGGAACTCCCGGATGTAGAAAGCTATACACCCTCTGGTTCAGGCGAAAGCCCTTTGGCGAACAACTCCAGTTGGGTAAATACAGATAATGGCCTCAGAGAAACAGATACCATGCCTGGTTATGCCGGAAGTAGCTGGTATTTTTTACGATTCATGGACCCCAAAAATGAGCATACCTTTGCTAGCAAAGAAAATCTAGCTTATTGGAATCAAGTAGACTTATACATTGGTGGCACAGAACATGCCACCGGACACCTCCTTTACAGTAGATTTTGGACTAAATTTTTATTTGATCGAGGGTTTCTAACCTTTGATGAACCATTCAAAAAACTTGTAAACCAAGGGATGATTCAAGGAGAAAGTCAACTTATTAATTTAGGCAACAGAGAGCTTCATGTACCTGTCGAATATGTTTCAAAAGATGGAATGATAACTCAAGAAAACTTTGAAATTTTACAGCAAAAAGATAGTCGATTTGCTGGGATTGATAGCCAAGAATTATTTGGACAGAACGAGGCATTAAAACTTCGATCACAAGTAGAAAAAATGTCCAAGTCAAAATTTAATGTAGTTAATCCAGATATGATCTGTGGACAATATGGAGCAGACACACTCCGACTTTATGAAATGTTTCTTGGTCCAATTCAGGATAGCAAGCCTTGGAGTACAAAGGGAATTGATGGGACTCATCGATTTCTTAAAAAATTATGGTCGCTCTTTTATGGCATGGACCATCAACCCCTATGGGACGATTCAGAGCCAAATAAAGATTCCCTGAAAACACTTCACAAAACCATTAAAAAAATCACAGAAGATATTGAGAATCTATCCTTAAATACATCTGTATCTCAATTTATGATTTGCGTCAATGAACTAAGTAGCCAAAAGTGTAAGTCGCTCTCCATTTTAAAGGATTTATTAATCTTATTGAATCCTTTCGCTCCACACATAACAGAGGAATTATGGAGTTCTACAGGGCACGAAGGCTTTATTGGGAATGCTCAATGGCCTGTTTTTGATGAGAATCATGTTATTGAAAAAAATAAAGCATACCCTATATCCATCAATGGGAAAACTCGGACAAACATCGAGTTCCCAATTAATATGAGTAAAGAGGATATTGAGTCTCAAGTTTTACAAAATGAAATTGTTTTAAAGTGGTTAGATGGCAATTCTCCCAAAAAAGTGATTGTGGTACCGGGCAGAATTGTCAATATTGTTATTTAATCAGATTATATTTAACTATCTGTTTATTACCTTCGAATTTAAATATTAAAAAATATGAATACCTGGATAACCGTACCTAACGACTCAGATTTTACCATTCATAATTTGCCCTATGGCATTTTTGTTAGAGATGGAAGACCTACTGCTGGAATTGCAATAGGAGACCAAATTATTGACTTGAACACCGCAGCTAAATGTGGTCTATTCAAGGACTTGGATTTTAATAGTACTGTTTTTGAATCAACAGTTTTAAATGACTTCATTAGTTGTGGTAAGTCTGCTTGGTCATCACTCCGAAAATTTATCACGTCTGAACTTACTTCTCAAGGTGAGTTATACGAAAATAGAGATAAGATACTCGTTGATAGGACTAGTGCTCAAATGTGTCTTCCTATTCAAATTGGTGATTATACTGACTTTTATAGTAGTATAGAGCATGCCACAAACCTTGGAAAGTTATTTAGACCAAACAGTGAGCCATTACTCCCAAATTGGAGGCATATCCCTGTAGGCTATCATGGTAGAGCCAGTAGCATTGTTGTTAGTGGAACTCCCATCAAGAGACCTCAAGGTCAGATGAAACCTCCAACTGCTGAAATCCCAAGTTTTGGTCATTCAAAGCGACTAGACATTGAATTAGAAATGGCATATATAATTGGATCTCCAACTAAATTAGGAGAATCCATTTCAGTAGAAAATGCAGAAGACCACATTTTTGGTAAAGTTATTTTCAATGATTGGAGTGCACGAGATATTCAAGGATGGGAATATGTACCATTAGGACCTTTTTTGGGCAAAAATTTTGCAAGCACCATATCTCCTTGGATTGTTACAATGGAAGCACTTGAACCTTTCCGTTGTGAAAGTATTGAGCAAAATCCACCTGTTTTGCCCTACCTTCAGTATGAGGGAAATAAAAATTTCGATATTAAACTAGAGGTTGGGATTACTCCAAAAGAAGACGAAGAATCTATAATTAGCCGAAGTAATTTTAAATTTATGTACTGGAATATGGCTCAACAACTTGCCCATCACACAGTGAATGGCTGTAACGTAAATGTAGGTGATGTAATGGCTAGTGGGACAATATCTGGTAGAGACGCCAATAGTTATGGTAGTTTGATAGAAATTAGCCAAGGAGGGAAGGAATCCATCCAATTAAAAAATAATAAAACTAGAACCTTTTTAGAAGATGGAGATTCGATCTCCATTCGTGCTTGGTGTCAAAAAGACGACGTAAGAGTTGGATTTGGGGAGTGTGTTGGTACTATCATACCCTAGAATCAATCCACAATCATTCGCCTTCTTTTTCGTTTTGTGATTGTCTTAGACTCAACTGGTTTTGACAAATTAGATTCACTCACTTGATTTGGATTTATTTTTGGTGGCTTTGGTCTTGCTTCTTGGACCTATAGCTTTCGTTTCCTAAAGAGCTTATTATTCAATCGGATAATAGCTTTTTGACCTTCATATTCGCTTCCCATTTTCACAAAGCCATAACCAAGTGACTTGTTTGATTCTGGATCAACTAATATTTTTATAGATTTTACCTTACCAAATTTTTCAAAAATGCTTTTGAGTTCATTTTCATCAATTTTATAATCAATATTGGAAATAAATAGATTCATAGTACCAAGTGTTTGTTATTATTTATAAAGTTTAGTCAAATTAAGATCATTGTTTTCGACGTTCACTACAAAGGTAAAGAATTCAAAATAAATAAGGATATCGTCAGCTTGATTATTTTTGTTAAACCAACGTATGAAAAAAATTGCTAACTACATTAATGGCAAACTGGTAGGTCCAAACTCCAATAGCTATATTGACAATTATAACCCCGCCACTGGTCAGGTATATTCACTTATCCCAGACTCAAACGAGGAAGACGTAAAAACAGCTATTGAAAGTGCCAAAAATGCATTTCCCTCGTGGTCAAAACTTAAAAATTCAGAGCGTTCACATTGGCTTGAAAAGATATCAAATGGCATTAACGATCGACTAGATAAACTTGCATTAGCAGAATCTATCGACAATGGAAAACCATTGAAGTTGGCAAAAGCTGTAGATATACCTAGAGCCCGCGACAACTTTAAATTTTACGCTACTGCTATCCAGCATTATGCCTCCGAAAGTCATCACACATCAGAAGGTATGATCAACTTT
>JAQWZS010000167.1 GCA_029253325.1 Bacteroidia bacterium | reverse complement strand
AACCGTAGGTAGAGCAGCCAGAAATGTAAATGGGAAAGTGATCATGTATGCCGATAAAATTACGGAAAGTATGAAAGTCACCATCGAAGAAACTGAGAGAAGAAGAGCTCTTCAAATTACAGACAATGAAGAAAACGGAATTCAACCAGAAACAATTATTCGTAGCAAAGAAGCAGTATTTGATAGAACTAATCGAGAGGAAAAGTCATCCTTAGAAATGATAACCAACCCTTATCAAAAGGCTCAAAGCAGTCTCGGAATGGTTGCTGATCCGTCAGTCGAATACTCCGACAAGAATAGTCTAATAAAGGGCATTGAGGAAACTAAAAAAATGATGCTTAAAGCAGCAAAAGAGATGGACTTTATGGAAGCAGCTCGATTAAGGGATAACATGAGTGAACTTGAAAATAAATTAAAAGAGATCTAATAAAAAAAAGTATATGAGATTTTACAAATTGTACCTAATCCTTCTGGCAACCATGAGCTCGTGTGTTACTCAGCAGAGAATAAACTGGGAGACTGGTGTAACAGAGGCTACCATAGAGTTGCCTCCAGAGACTAAATCTGTTAGTGTTTTGAATCGAGTAAGACTCGCATACTCCTTCAACAATACGGGATTGAATCCAAACTTGCCCGATTTTATGGTGGCTTGTATCAACAATTTTAAAAATCAAGTCAGAAGACAAAAGTTTATGTCAGTATCTCATACGCAGGAAAAATATAAAAAGAGAGCTAATGGACAATTTCCCGATACACTTACTTCAAACGAAATTAAAAGTTCAGGTATTGGAAGCGACATCATTGCCTCTCTAGAAATGTTGGATCAGAAAATAAATGACACATACACAATCGATATCCGTCTAGAAAACTTAGGGAATAATATCTACAAAGAAGTGGATTACATTATAGGTAAACGAACGATTGATGTGAAAACTGGATGGAGACTTTATGATGTAAAATCTGGGACTCTGATTGACGAATGGGAACAGAATAAGAACTATTTTTATGAGGCTGAGTCACTAGATAGAGCAAGAGCTACATCATTACTTAACAACAATTACAAAAGAGAATTATATAGCTTAGGAGCTGATCTTGGGAGACAATATGCTCAACGAATTTCACCAACAAAACACTTAAGAACTCGAAACATTTATGCATCTGGTAATATATATCTTGAAAATGGTGCAAGAGCTGCAACCCAAGAAAAATGGGATGATGCACAGGACATATGGCTTGAGGGATTGGAGCATGAAGTAAAGCGAAAAAAATTAGCTTATCTCTATCACAATCTTGCTATCAATGAAGAAAGACAAGGAAATATTGAAAAGGCTAGAGAATATGCAAGACTAGCTGCAAACCAGCATCCTTTAGGAGTAAAAACTCAAAGTAAGGTTGGGTTTTAGTCTTATTATTTGGACCCACCAACACCAGAACGATGACTCGAATCTCCTGTATCAACCAAATCAGTGAGACTCATTTCTAAAGCTTTTCTGCTTAGACCTGTTGTTCTTGGACTAAATTGATGAAGTCTTCTCATTT
This sequence comes from Bacteroidia bacterium, assembly GCA_029253325.1. GTDB lineage: Bacteria > Bacteroidota > Bacteroidia > NS11-12g > UBA9320 > UBA9320. The sequence continues at coordinate 1,884 of JAQWZS010000167.1, read as the reverse complement.
GGTTTCCGATAATTTCTGAAGAGTCCTTTAGAATTGCAACATCGTCAACCTCGCCTTTTTCACTCATCAAAAAGCCAAAAGTTCGGGCCATTCCACAATTTGCAATAAAGTCAGGTACAACTGCGATATTAGCATCAGCATACATAGAAATTTCTCCCATGAATATTTCTGGATCAGCAAATGGCACATTAGCACCACAACTAATTACTTCACATTGTCCATCGATTAATGATGTAACCTGATCCTTACTTATCAAACGACTGGCTGCACCTGGTATAAATATTTCTGCCCCCAAGTCCCAGATTTGACTATTTGTTTCCTCAAAACTTAGTAGATTTTCAGCAACGAGTTCATTACCATTTCGATTATTAAATAAATCAACCACTTCCTCAAGGGAGAATCCTTCTTTATTAATTAGCCCTCCATTTCGATCGATAATACCAATAATTCTAACACCATGTTTTGCCAAATAAAATGCTGCGGCGGCACTAACATTACCCCACCCTTGAATAATGGCAGTTTTATGGTTCATTGTACCTCCCCAAAGCTCATAAAAATGACGAACACCTTCAGAAACACCCCATCCTGTAATCATATCCGCAATGGTATATTTTTTGCCAACGTCAGGAGTGAATCGTTCGTCAATAATGGGAAGTAATACCCCACTCTGAAGCCTAGTAATTGCTTGTAATTTCTCAACTTTACTGTAAGACTTATAATAACCTTGAACGACCCCCTCTTGTGGATGTAAAACACCTAATTCCGCGGTCATTGGAATTACCTCATGAATCTCATCGACATTCAAATCGCCTCCAGTTCCATAATAATTTCGTAGCAATGGAGTAACTGCAGCATACCAACGTTTTAAGACTCCCTCTTTCCGTGGATCACTAGGATCAAAATTTATTCCAGATTTTGCACCTCCAATTGGAGGACCAGCCACAGTAAATTTTACCTCCATCGTCTTAGCAAGAGATTCAACCTCTCTTTTATTAAGACCTTTTCGCATTCGAGTACCACCTCCAGCTGCTCCATTTCTTAGTGAATTAATTACAATCCACCCTTCAGCTTCTGTCTCTGAGTCTTTCCACTCAAAAACAATCTCTGGTTGTTTGTTTTCAAATTTTTTTAATAAACTTTCCATTATATCAATTTTGAGAAATTTCCATACAAGCTACCAGACACCGAGTCCTTTTGGGCTCCAGTATGTGAAGACAATACATTTGTCTGATTTTTAACTCTTAAAATACCCAACAAAGCAAAAGCAAGGGCCTCTTTATATTCAACAATATCGTCATTTGGAACAATCACTTCAGCATCAGTATGGCTTTTTATATGGTTAATTAAAGCTGAATTATATGCTCCTCCTCCAGTTACATAAACCCTTTTACTACTGGAATCACCCCCTGATAAATCTTCAATACTATTAGATATCTGTAATGCAATATGATCAACCAGAGTTTTCATTTTATCTTCCTTAGTTGCATCACTTCGTCTGACTATAGGCCAGAAATTGGAACTAATCCATTCTCTTCCTAGAGACTTTGGGTTTTCGTAAGTATAAAACTCTATTTCGTTTAATTCTGATAATAAATCATAATCGATAGATCCACGTTCTGCAATCGCTCCATCCTTATCATACTCTTGATCAAATTCTCGAGCAATTCTGTTTAACACAATGTTACATGGACTTACATCAAAAGCCTGTTGTTGGTTACTCGATGAGATATTGGCAAAGCCACCTAGGTTTAAACACATATCATACTCTCCAAATAAATAATCATCTGCAATACCAACTAAGGGGGCTCCCTCTCCACCTAGTATCACATCAATAGCTCTGAAATTAGTTACCGCAGGAATTCCTGTAATAGCATATATACTATT
>JAQWZS010000120.1 GCA_029253325.1 Bacteroidia bacterium | reverse complement strand
AGGAATCGCTCAAATAGTAGGTCATAAGCAATTGGGTCTACATTGGTTATTCCTAGACAATAGGCAACAGCACTTCCTGCTGCTGAACCCCTTCCGGGGCCAACCGATACACCCATATCTCTAGCAACACTTGTGAAATCTTGAACAATCAAAAAATAACCTGGATAACCTGATTCTTTAATTACTGAAAGTTCAAATAATAATCGCTCTTCAATATCTGATGTCATGCTAGGATATCTTTTTTTAGCACCCTCAAATGTGAGATACTTTAAATAATCATCCTGACTTTTAAACTTAGATGGCATGACAAAATTAGGCAGCAAAACATCACGAGTTAATTGAGGTGTTTCTATACTATCAACAACAATATTTGTGTTATCTAAAGCTTCTGGAATATCCGCAAAAAGTCTACCCATTTCTTCTTGGGTCTTGAAAAAGAACTCATTATTTGGAAATGCAAAACGCATTCCTTTTCCATATCCTTTTGGATCTGTAATTCTGGAGCCAGTATTAACACACAGTAGAATATCATGTGGCAAAGCATCATCCTCTTCCATATAGTGAGAATCATTGGTAGCAATAATTTTCAGATCGTATTTTTTAGCGAAACTTATAAGTACCTGATTTACATCTTCTTGACTCATCCCTGTACCGTCAATGTTCTGAATACCATGACGTTGCAACTCAATATAAAAATCCTCACCAAAAATGTCAATATACTCCTTTAAGATAATCTCAGCCTCTTCCTCACCTTTGAATAAGATTGCTTGAGGTATCTCTGCACCAATACAACAAGATGTGGCAATTAGACCCTCACTATGTCTTTTCAGTACGTCTTTGTCTATTCTTGGGAATTTACCATACAAACCTTCCATGAAACCAACGGAACATAATAGAGATAAATTTTCGTATCCTTTCTGATTTTTAGCCAAAATAAGTTGATGAAACCTCTTATCTTTAGTGTCACCTACAAAAGACCTTCGAGTCCTATCCTCTACCATGTAAAATTCACATCCTACAATCGGTTTCACTCCATGCTTAAGACCTGAATTAACAAATTTGAATGCACCAAACATGTTTCCATGATCAGTGAGAGCAACTGCTCTCATTCCATCTGCTTTTGCCTTAGCAAACATGTCGTCAATTGGAGAAGCTCCATCAAGTAAAGAAAACTGACTATGGCAATGTAAATGAGAGAATGAAGGCATTGTTTATTCTATTTTATACAAGTATAGTTTAAATAAGATGTAATCATTTAAGATTTTGGTTGACTCCATAGATATATCAGCTGGATAGTTTTATTATTGTTTTGATTTTTAGCAATTTGAAGAAGTTATTCCAATACCTTAACAAATTTTACACAGACCATTTTAGTTGGAAAGAACTCATCATTGCTTTGATTTTTATTGTCGGATTTTGCTTTTTTAAATATTACAAATACATCCCCCATTACAACAATGACATATCATTGCTGACAAGTTGGTGGTATAAGGCATATTACCAAAATCTTAAATTACCTTTTCATTTTTTGCTCTATCTGACACCGTTATTAATTGGATATTTTATTCATAGCTTAATTCATAAGCATTGGGAATTTTGGAAGAACCCGCGATTTATTGCTCTATTGATATTTGGTGTACTTGTATTTTCCTTTAGGAGTTCCATCACATTTTTCGTAAGTGATTGGCTGGATCAACACTCAAATTATGCCCATTTAGATTGGTTGAATAGGATTATTGGTACAATAGCACGAGGTCTTTTTGTTTTTATAATCTTATTCATCTACTGGTATTTTACAGATAGATCCAAGCAATCCTTCTATGGATTCACATCCAAAGATTTTGATTTCAAACCCTACCTGGTCATGTTAGCTTTTATGATTCCACTTATTGCAGCTGCAAGTACTCAAGCTGATTTTTTGTCATCATATCCTCGAGTTCAACGTTTGCAATCAATTGACATTAGCACACCCGATCATTGGAAATTCTATGCGATTTATGAGATTTTATATGGATTAGACTTCTTCACTATCGAATTTTTTTTTAGAGGTTTTATGATTCTTGCATTTATTGGAATTGTAGGGCCAAAAGCCATAATTCCTGTCGCATATATGTATGTTGTAATTCATTGGAATAAGCCTATGGGAGAACTCATTAGCTCATTTTTTGGAGGAAGTCTTCTAGGTATCATATCTTACTACAGTAAGTCTATTTGGGGAGGTATCATTGTACATGTTGGAATTGCATGGATGATGGAGATAGGTGCATTCATTAGTAAATATTTTTT
>JAQWZS010000106.1 GCA_029253325.1 Bacteroidia bacterium | reverse complement strand
CCATAGGGTGCATTCCGATAACGGATAGTTTTATCAAAGAATTATATGTTTTGTGTGTTGAGGCAAGAAATAATGGGCAGGAATCCATACCAATTCATCTTTTTCCAACTCGTTTAAATCAAGAAAATTTTCAACTATTATCGGACCAATACGATGATAAAAAGTTACTTAATTTTTGGAGTCATCTCAAAAAAGGATATTCTTATTTTGAAAAAAACAGAAAAATTCCAATGGTAGTTATTCAGCCTGATGGGATATACCACTTTTTTGAAGAAAAAATCTAGGGTCTATATCTACTTTCTTGGAATATTTCCATGTGATTGCTATTGTTCAATAGTTGATGAATAGAAATTTTGGGGTGGTTTTCCATGTAATTACGTACAATTTGCCAACCAACCCATGCACCAGTTCTAGGGCTACTTTCATTGCCAAAAGGAGCCGTAAATGGTCCGTCATTGAAATATCTTTTTTGATACTCATTTTTATCTGAGTTAAAAAGTTCCTCTTCTTGAACAAGGTAGGACCAAATATTTTCCTCTTGATTTTGGCACCATTCTATTTGGTTGAATAAATAATTAATTTTAAGCGAATCATGATATTCTGGTAGAAGAAGGTCTAATAAATATAGTTTTTTACCCTCATAAATAGCTTGGTCAATAAAGGTGGTCGAGATATGTTCAGGCACTTTAACATCCACATAAGTTTGAATACAATTAGGTACAATTCGATAAGGCTCAAATTTTTTGATGCGATACAATGGAAAGTTCTCAGGATTTAGCAAAGTATATACCTCAAATTTAGACCCTAGATACATATCTAGTCCAACACCAAATTTTTTGGATTGTTGATCATATACAGCCCCGTAATGAAAGGTTGATATAAACGTTGTGACTTCATCAATTGTATCTTCAGGGAAATAATTTAGGATGTATTTTGAAGCCTTTAATAGTTCATTTGAGTAGGATTGAAAATTATTGAATTCTTTCTGAGTGATCTTGTACAAAGAATCCATGTCTTGGTGCGAAATATACTTATATAATTCTACTGCAATATCAGCGTCTGTTGCATCCGGGAATTGGACATTTGATGCAATAATGTTTTCCGTGAAAACTTTATAAAAGTCTGGTTTAGTCTCAGATAAACGAACGATATCACTCACACTTTTACATGAAAATAGTTCTTGCTCAAAACGTTCTATTTTCATTTTGGTATCTATATTAGATAGATTTTTGGTGTGTTTGTTTTTCGTACAGGCTTGGAACATAAAAACTCCAGCAAAAATGAATGGAGCAAGTAGGATTTTTAAACTTTTAGTGCTAATCTTTGTATCCATTTAAATATTAATAATTATGAAAAACATTACAATACTAACGCTAGGTTTGCTATTAACGCAACTATCTTTTGCACAAAATTCATTTAGATTTGGACTTAAAGGTGCTTCTAACTTTGGCTGGTTATCAGGTACTGACAAGACCATAGAAAATGACGGAACATCTGTGGGTTTTGCCTATGGATTAATGGGAGAGTATGCAATCAACTCAACTTATGGTCTTCATGCAGAATTATTGCTATCACAGATAAATAGTAAGTTCAATCTAACTTCAGAGCAGTCATTTGTGAATGATATTAGTAATACCAAGATTTCAAGTTTGAATTATAAGTATACTATTCAGTATTTAGAAATTCCAATAAGTATGAAGTTGAATACCAAAGAAATTGGTAATTTGGTATATTACGGTAACTTTGGTTTTTCTCCTGGTTTTGCGTTAAACGCTCGTGCATCAATTACATCTGGAGATATTCCACAAAGTATAAAGGACTTAGATCCAACAGATTACCGTGTTAATGATGACGAGGGGGATGATTTCACCTTAGACAATTTTGATGATAAGGTATTTTTGTTCCGTTTTCCACTGATTATAGGAGGTGGAGTAGAATATAGGATGGCGGGTAGTACAAGTTTACAAGCAGGTGTCCGATTTGCGAACACATTTACTGATATGTTTGTTAAGGATAAGACAGCAGATGCCAAAAACAATTACTTTGCTGTCTCAGTCGGTGTACTTTTTTAAAATTTCTCATGAAGATAGTCATATCTCAACTTAACTATATCATTGGTGACATTGATGGGAATACGGCTAAAATTTTAGGTGCAATTTCTAAGGCAAAAGTAGAAAATGTTGACTTAATTATCTTTTCAGAATTAGCAGTTTGTGGTTATTCTCCTAAAGACTTACTAGACTATCCAAATTTTATAGATCGTTGTGAATCTGCTGTGAAATTAATTGGAGAAAATTCTAGTGGAATAGGAGTGATTGTCGGATCACCATCATGGAGCAATTTAGAGCAAGGTAAAAAGTTGTACAATTCTGCTTTTTTTTATGAGAATAAAAAACTGTTGAAACGAATTGATAAAACATTATTGCCGACCTATGATGTGTTTGATGAATATCGATACTTCGAATCAAACAAAATATTCGAATGTGTGCCTTTTAGAGGTGAAAAATTAGCCATTACTATATGTGAAGATCTTTGGAATATTGACGATGAGAAAATGTATGAAGCCATTCCAATGGATGAGCTAAAGAAACAAGATCCCTCTTTAATGATAAATCTGAGTGGCTCACCATATAGTTACAATCATGTTGAAAAACGTCGAAATCGAATGCAACAAAATGCTAAAAGATATGATTTGCCTTTATTTTATGTTAATCAAGTAGGAGGTAACACCGATATTCTTTTCGATGGAGGTTCTATGTTTATCAATAGAAATGGGGATATCGTCGAAGAGTGTACTTTTTATCATGAGGACTTTAAATTGATTGAGTGGTCAAGTGGTTCAGTATATCCAGATAACCATCAGGACTATTATGACTATGATATTGCACTTATTCACGATGCTCTTTTAATGGGAATTAGAGATTATTTTGGTAAGATGGGCTTTAAAAAAGCCGTGATTGGAAGTAGTGGGGGTATTGATAGTGCAGTAGTTCATGCATTGGCTGCAAAAGCCTTAGGAGGTGAGAATGTCAGAGCCATTATGATGCCAAGTAAATACAGCAGCGAGGGTTCTGTAAATGATGCTGTAGCATTAGCTAAAAATTTAAATTCTCCTTATCGAATTATTTCAATCGAACAAACTGTTGAGTCATTAAATATGACATTAAAAGAAGAGTTTGAGGGTTTAGATGAGGATGTAACTGAAGAAAATATTCAAGCCAGAAGTCGAGGTGTTATTTTAATGGCAATTAGTAACAAATTTGGTTATTTCGTCCTCAATACGAGTAACAAAAGTGAGAGTGCTGTTGGATATAGCACGTTGTATGGAGATATGTGTGGTGGCTTGTCAGTGATAGGAGACTTATACAAAGAACAAGTTTATGAGTTAGCGAGATTCATGAACAGATCAAATAAGGTTATTCCACAGGAAATTATTGATAAAGAGCCTAGTGCAGAACTAAGACCAAATCAAAAAGACAGTGATTCCTTACCTGCTTATTCTGTCCTAGATAAAATACTTTTTCATTATATCGAGGAGCAAAAAGGCTGGAGAGAAATTACTAAACTTGGAATTGAGGAAGATTTAGTTCGAAGAATTATTCGACTGGTTGATAAAAATGAGTATAAACGGTTTCAAGCCTCTCCAACACTTAGAATTAGTCACAAAGCATTTGGGATAGGAAGGCAAATGCCTATTGTTGCTCGATACGACCATTAATTTCTATTTTAAAGTGTCCACTATTTTACTTCATTTAAATTACTAATTATAAGTAGAGTAATTCACTCTAGCTTCGTGAATACATTTGCATAAAAGGAGTGAGGTCTTTGGATTGTCATTTCACAATAGTTGAATATTATGACATTTAAAGATTTAGGTCTTATAGACCCATTACTAAAGGCAATTGGAGATAAAAATTACACGAATCCAAGCCCAATCCAAGAAAAATCAATACCATTAATTCTTCAAGGGTTTGATATTTTAGCAAGTGCTCAGACAGGTACAGGAAAAACAGCTGGGTTTGCCATACCAATGATCCAGATTCTTACGAGAGGTAATAACTCAGGTCGTAAAGAAATCAAGGCACTTATTTTAACACCAACAAGAGAATTAGCAGCTCAAGTATTAGAGGATGTTCAATCGTATAGTAAATACGTGAATATACGAAGCACCGTCATCTTTGGTGGAGTAAATCAAAACCCTCAGGTTGCTGCACTCAAACAAGGTGTGGATATACTAGTAGCTACTCCTGGTCGATTAATGGACCTACATCAACAGGGGCACTTATCACTAAAAAATCTAGAGTTTATGGTTCTTGATGAAGCCGACCGAATGCTGGATATGGGATTTTTAAGAGACATTAAAAAAATTATTCAAATGATGCCTCAAAAACGTCAGAATCTGCTCTTTTCAGCTACATTTTCAAAGGAAATAAAAAAGTTGGCGAATGGACTTTTAACAGACCCTAAAATTGTTGAGGCTACTCCAGAGAATTCTACTGCGGAACGAATAGATCAAGCAGTTTATCGCGTAGATGCAAAACGAAAGACAGAATTAATTACTAAATTAATTTGGGAAGGTAATTGGCATCAAGTACTCATTTTTACTCGAACCAAACATGGTGCAAATCGACTTGCTCAAAAATTAGAAAAGGCAAAAATCACAGCAGCTGCAATTCATGGGAATAAATCTCAATCTGCTCGAACAAAAGCATTGGCTAATTTTAAAAGTGGGGAAGTGAGTGTTTTAGTAGCTACTGATATTGCCGCTCGTGGGTTGGATATTCCATTATTACCTTATGTCATTAATTATGAGTTGCCTAATGTGCCTGAGGATTATGTGCACCGTATAGGAAGGACAGGAAGAGCTGGTGCGAGTGGTATTGCTATGTCGTTAGTATGTAGTGAAGAGCAAGAATATTTGACGTCTATTGAAAAGCTTTTGGGTATGCAAATTCAAAGTGGGGTAGTAGAGGGATTTGAGCCAACTAAAGGTCCAGTTGAAGGAGGTAAGAAACGAATGAAACAAAATGCCAGAGGTTCATCCAACCTATCTCAAAATAAAAAATCGAATAATAAGCGATATCATCGATTCAAACGAAAATCTAAGAAACCGAATAAGTAATACTATTTTTAGCGATTACAATCGCATTTTTCACATTCAGATTTTGTTTCAAAACCAATAGGAGAACATCCACTATAACCCTCATATTTACATTTGTTTTCATCAGCATAGTATATCCAAGATTCAAAATATGCCATACATAGTGATGAGTCATTTTGAGGATTTTCTTGACATTTTGAGTCTGTAAAACACTCTTTTTTACAGCTAAGTGTAAGTACAATTAATGGCCCTAAAAGCAATAGTATTTTCACAAATTTGATTTTCATTTAGTATGATAATGCTTTTTTTACCATGTCTGAACTTCCCATGATAACGGGGTTTCGTTGATGTATTTCTGTGGGTTCTAATTCAAGAATACGCCCCTTGCCAGTAGTAGCTATTCCGCCTGCTTGTTCGGTGATGAAAGCCATGGGATTACTTTCAAACATGAGTCTAAGCTTACCGTTAGGTGAGTCCGTGGTTGAAGGATACATAAAAATACCGCCTTTGAGCAAGTTTCTATGAAAATCTGCTACCATACTTCCAATATATCTAGCACTGTATGCTTTTTTGTCGATGGAATTTCTGCAAAAATCAATGTAGTCTTTGATATTCTGGTCAAATTGATCGTAGTTTCCTTCATTGACAGAATATATATTACCCTTTGAGGGAATTTTGATATTAGGATGACTTAAACAGAAGTCACCAATAGATGAGTCTAATGTAAAAGCGTTTACTCCTTGTCCAGTAGTAAAAACGAGCATTGTACTACTTCCATAAATTATATATCCTGCAGCTACCTGATTAATTCCTTTTTGAAGGACATCTTCCATGGTTACGGGTCCACCTACAGGACTTTTACGCTGATACACAGAAAATATAGTTCCTATGGATGCATTGACATCAATATTACTACTTCCGTCAAGTGGATCTATGGCTATAATGTATTTGCTGTCTTGATTTAGTGTTGTTTCTATTTGATGAATGTCTTCCTCTTCTTCAGATATAATTGCACAACAATCTCCGCCAAGTGTTAGAGAAGATTTGAATTCTTCGTTTGCTATGATGTCTAATTTTTTTACTTCTTCGCCTTGCACATTAACTGTCCCAAAAGCCCCAAGAACGTCAACAAGGCCTGCTTTCCGGACGTCCCTATTTACGATTTTTGCTGCGAATTTGAAATCTCTGAAAATTTTAGATAGGTCTCCACTTGCATCTGGAAATTTATTCTGTTGGTCTGCGATAAACTGACTCAGACTTATTACTTTATTAGTTCTCATTAAAATTATTATTTGGTAATATTGCCACAAATTTAATCTTTAATGAGAGTATTCAAATTTGGAGGTGCAAGTGTGAAAGATGCAGAGGCCGTTAAAAATGTAGCTTCTGTTCTTCAAGATTATGGACAAGGTCCTTTATTGGTAGTTATTTCTGCTATGGGTAAAATTACCAATAAGTTAGAAGAGTTGGTTGACGCATACTATTTCAGTAAGGATTCGAAGAAAGAAATATTTGCTGAAATTAAGTCATTTCATCAGCAAATTACAGAATCATTAATCAAGGATGAAAATGATTATTACGAAGTAGATAATCTCTTGATTGAATTAGAGTGTATCATCGAGAAAAGAAGGGATGAGTCTTCCACTTATGATATGGAGTATGATAAGATTGTTCCATTTGGGGAGCTAATATCAACCAAGATAGTGAGCACCTATCTCAATAAGTTTGGGGTAAAGAATAGATGGATCGATGCACGAAATTTCGTTATTACAAGCTCAAAACACAGATCTGCAAGTGTTCTTTGGGAAGAGTCTGTTCCGCTTATCCAAAATAGTCTTAAACCATTAGCAGAGAGGCAACCAATCATTACTCAAGGTTTTATTGGTAGAGATATTAATCATAAGAATACAACACTTGGCAGAGAAGGTTCAGATTATTCTGCAGCTATTTTCGCTTTTTGTTTAGATGCAGAGTCAGTGACCATCTGGAAGGATGTCGAAGGGATTATGAATGCTGACCCAAAACAGTTTTCAGAAGCTCAGTTGATACCCAAAGTTTCCTATAATGAGGCTATTGAATTAGCTTATTATGGAGCCTCAGTTATTCATCCAAAAACTATACAACCCTTAAAAAATAAAGCGATTCCACTTTTTGTGAAATCGTTTGTAGATCCATTATTACCAGGTACAGAAGTAATTGAGAATGATAGCCGAACTCTGAATGACACTCAATGCTATATAATTAAAAAGAATCAGTCATTGATGACGATTGCGTCTCGCGATTTTTCTTTTATAGTTGAGGACAACCTCGAAATTATCTTCAGTAAATTTAATGCAGTAGGCATCCAATTGAATTTGATGCAAAATTCTGCAATTAGCTTCATGTCTTGTTTTAACATGAATGATACCAAAACTTCAGCATTACTCGAGGAATTGAAAGATAAATTTACCGTGAATATTAAATCGGGCTATACTTTATTGACTGTATTCAATTACAATGACTCAAATTCTCAGCTTGAAAAAATTATTGATGATCGTAAGATAGCCTTGGAGCAAAAATCAAGTTCTGCTCTTCAACTATTACTCATCGATTAATGTTCCGTCAATCGGTCCTTTCTTGATTTCAATATCATCTTGATAAGTGATGGTACTTTTATTTCCTAGAATTGTTACATCGAAAAGTCCATTTTTCTTACCATTTACGAAATTTCCTGTCAATGATTGAATTCCGTCAGCGGTTGATTGAGTACACTTACCGTGTGGTTTCCCATTTTTAAAATATCCGTCTATTAATCCGTCAGGGGTTTTTAGTGTACCTCGACCATTGAATGTATTGTTAACTAGTCTACCAGTGTATGAATAACGATCGTTAATATTATAAGTTCCTTGTCCGTGCATTTTGTCTTGTTGCCATTCTCCCACATATGAAGTTTTATTAGAATATCCTATTCTACCTTCTCCATGTTTCTTGCTCATAACAAAACTGCCTGAGTAAGAGTATTTATAATTCTTTGAATAGAATTTTCCTTGCCCCCAGAAAAATCCAAGTTTGAAATCCCCTTCATATTTATTTCCAAAAGAGTCTACATACTGACCTCTTCCGTGGGGAACACCATAAGTCCATCCCCCTTTGTAAACGGCTGTTCCATTACCCCACATCATG
>JAQWZS010000080.1 GCA_029253325.1 Bacteroidia bacterium | reverse complement strand
AACTTAGTGTAAAATTTACACTTTGAGAAAAATAGCTAAATTTTTACTTTATTTGAATAATCAATGAGACCAAATAAAAAAATGAACACGATTAATCCTACAGTTTCTGTTGATTGTGTAGTATTCGGTTTTGACGGATCTGATTTAAAGGTTTTATTAGTTCAACGAGATTTGAGGGATAATCTTGATATCGATGATGATACACTTGTTTTACCAGGAGATTTGATTTTTGAGGATGAGGATATTCAAGATGCTGCATCTCGAGTTTTATTAGACCTAACTGGAATTGATAATTTATTTTTAGAACAAATCGGTGCTTTTGGGAGCCTAGATCGTCTATCTAAAGATAAAGACAAGGTTTGGTTGTATTTAGTGCGTCCAATCCCCGACTCACGTGTCATAACAATTGGGTATTTTGCATTAGTTAACATAAAAAATTATACGATAAGACCAGCTGGTTTTGCCAAACATGTAATATGGAAAAATTTTAATGAGGTTGGTGAATTAGGATTTGACCACAACGATATATTATCTGCTGCCATTACAAAACTTAGAAATAAACTCTATCATGAACCAGTAGGATTTAAGTTATTACCAAAGCAGTTTCCTCTGAATCATTTGTACACGTTGTATGTTACTATTTTGAATTCTAAACTTGATCGGAGGAATTTTTTAAGAAGAATATTAAAAACTGGCTTTCTGAAAGAAACAAACAACTTTCAGGAAGGAGTACCCCACAAGCCCGCAAGACTTTACACGTTTGTAGAAAAGAAGTTTGCGAGTGACAATAACCAAAAATTTAAATTTTATTAAAAAATGAAAAAGAAACCCACATTAGGTTTTTGGGAAGTTTGGAATATGAGTTTTGGATTCCTTGGGATTCAATTCGGATTTGCACTTCAGGGTGGATTCATGTCCCGTATTTTTCAAACTCTAGGTGCTTCCCCTGAGGACATTCCGGGTTTGTGGCTAGCTGCCCCTATTGCTGGATTGGTTGTTCAACCAATAATTGGATATATGAGCGATCGTACATGGAGTAGTCGATTTGGAAGAAGAAAACCCTATTTTTTATTGGGTGCCATATTTGCATCCATTGCTTTAATATATATGCCACATTCCCCGTATTTATGGGTTGCAGCAGGAACTTTATTAGTTCTTGATGCTTCAATCAATATTAGTATGGAACCATTTCGTGCCTTGGTTGCAGACAAGTTAGACGACACTCAAAGATCTTACGGTTTTATGGTTCAAACATTAGTTATTGGTATTGGTACTTGGATAGCGAGTCAATTGCCCTGGTTATTAAATCAAATCGGTGTTAGTAATACAGCCTCAGAATCTGTAATCCCACTAAATGTAAAAGTTGCTTTTGCTATAGGTGGTATAATATTTTTATTATCTATCCTCTATACAGTTTTTACAACTAAAGAGTATCCTCCTGAAGATTTACAAGCATTTAATAATCACAAAAAAGAAACAGCTGGTTTTGGTAAGGGGATATATGCAATTGTAAATGATATTCGTTCCATGCCATTGACCATGAAAAAATTAGGATTAATTCAGTTTTTTTCATGGTTTGCCTTTTTTACGATGTGGAGTATGTCTACTCCAGCACTTTCAGAACATGTTTTTCAAGCTCCGAAACCGGATGCAGCAATGTATGAAATGACTATTCAAAATGAATTAGAAACCTACCAAAAACTAGACGGATTATATAATGATGCTGCCGATCAAATTGGTTCATCAATGGGTATATATGGACTTTCTTCTATGCTTTTTGCTCTTTTATTTACACTTATAACTCGAAAAATTTCTATCAATAGAAGGATGGTTCACATGATTTCATTGATTTTAGGTGGGATAGGGTTTCTCTATATGTATTATGCCAGTGATTATAAAGACCTAAATGTTTCTTTTGCATTCATAGGTATTGCATGGGGAAGTATTTTGTCATTACCTTACGCCATGCTATCTAGTTCGATTGAGGCAGAAAAAATGGGAATATTTATGGGATTATTCAATATGTTTATTGTAATCCCACAAATTGTTGCCTCGCTTGGCGGAATTAACTTCTTTACAGATCTATTATTCGGATCAAAAGCAATTGGTCCTATGTTACTAGCTGGAAGTTGCTTGATTATCTCAGGGCTATGTAATCTTATTATTACTAATAAGAAAGCCATCATGGATTGAAGCTAAACAATTTTTCTAACTACTACTTCTTGCAAGTCAAGAATTATACTAATAAAAAAGAGGGACTCCAAATGGAGTCCCTCTCTAGATATAAGATGTTTGGTTAATTATTTTTTAGTGATTGAAATGCTTTTAGTTTCAGCAGCTGCATCTATAACAAATTCAATATCAAATGTACCTCCATTCACAGCTTGCATATTTCCTCCGTTATCTTGGATTTCACCTGCATCAGGACCACCAACGATGTCACTATAACCCTCATTGATATCATCCCAAGTACCGGCAGTTCTTATTTTGAATCCTCCTGTGTTATTTAACTCTACACCATTAAAATTCCATGTGTAAACGTCTCCGTCTTTAGCTGGTGTTGACGCATATTTCTCACCATCCCAGTTACCATCTACAACTCCGTCACCGATTAGACCAACAGATACAGCTGAATAATCTCTAGCTGGGATATCTCCAGTTCTTGTTAGCATTGCAGTATGACCAGCACCTGCAGTCCAAGTTAGTTCAACAGTGAATATACCGCCTTTTTCATTCATGAAGTTTGATCCACCTGCATCAAGTGCATCAACAGATCCACCATAGTTGCAGTTTGCATAAACTCCCTTTTTACCATCACCTAAGTCTAAGGTAGTATCTAGTTGAACTTTCCAACCATTGCTATATCTGAATTTCCATTCTCCATTTGACATTTCAACATTTTCTTTTTTGAATGTCATGGTGTTGAAATCAAATGTAGGTG
>JAQWZS010000065.1 GCA_029253325.1 Bacteroidia bacterium | reverse complement strand
AGTCGTGTTCTTAAATCCCAAACTTCAGCTTCTTTGTTTTTAAATTCGTCATTTACAATTTCAAGAGCTTCCAAAGAAACTTGCTTTTGAATTTCTGTTTTTACCGAATCATATAAAGCTGCAATACCATTTGCTATTTCAGCAGACTTAATTGGATCTTCATCTAAGACGGTAATACTAACAGCTAAATGCCTAGTTCTTTTAAACTGAATGTTTTTTGCCATTTCCTTGGCTAAATCTGTAAGAGGACTTTGACCATCAATTCGGTAATGATTCATAAGATCAAAATTTCTTACTATTCTACCTTGCAATGCTGAGGAATTCAATAACTGCAATGCATTTTCCGCTTCCTCTTCTTCTCCAAATGCAAGCGGATCAGCTTGCCTTTGTGTCAAATCAGTAAACATTGCATTACCAATCGAGTTAATTGTTGTAGGATAAAAAACTACTTCAGATTTGTATTTTGGCTTGATAAAAAATGGACCTGAAAAAATGGAAGATAACAATACAGATACAATACCAATTAATAATAATGGTCTTCTTTTTAACCATATTATGGACACAATATCTACAAAATTGAATTCGAACTCTTTGCTTTGTTTCATTTAGTTTTTTTTGCGTGGCAAAAGTATGTTTTTTGATGAATAACTTTTAATAATCAGAGGTTTAGCTATTTAAATGCTTTACACTAAATAATTTGAATAAATATGCTACCAGCAATACTACCACTGAAATTATCATTAAATGAACGAGGGGGTTAATAAAATATTGTTTCATATATGTTATAGTAATTAACAACAACAAAACTCCAGCTAATTGCTGAAATAAACTAACCCATGAAACCATAAATCCGAACTTATAAAGACTGATTACAAAGCAAACACCTCCAAATATCAACTGACTCATTAGCGTTGCTATTGCAGCTCCACTAGCTCCATGTAGTGGTATCAGCTTAACATTTAGTATGAGGTTTACGATAAGTGTTCCAAATGCAGCTAAATTTAGATATTTCAACTCCAATGCTGCTGTCAATAATGTTCCATATACAAGCACTAATACTGACCCAATAAAGCCAAACATCAATATTATAAAAGCATTGGAACTTGCCTCTGAAGCTTTTTCAGGATATAGTAATTGCATGATATCTATTCCATAAGAATAACTTAAAAAAACAGCCGAAAACCCTATCAATAATAGCAACTTTGATGTATAGGTACTTACTTGTCTTATCACATGAACATCATTAATATTTTTACTAAAAAAAGGCAATAAAACTCCACTAAAAATCTGAGCAAACATTAATAAAGCATAGAACAGTCGATATCCCAAGGCATATACACCTGCTTCCTCATCACCAACTAAAAATTTGAGCATTACACTATCCATGTAGTTATATAATCCCATTAACATGATTAATAATGCAAATGGCCAGGACTGCTTGAGAATTGGAAAAATCTTTTGAAACCTAAATGATATTCTAATATTAGTCAATTTCTTTCTCAAAAAAAGGATGAGTAAAATAGTCACAAACCCTACCCCAGTTAGTTGTGCATAGACAAATCGATTGATAGTTAAGTCCCAATCTGTAAACCCACCCCAAATTAATAAACTACATATTATAATAATGATAACTCTATCCAATACCATAAAAACTCCATCCCATTTAAATTTTTGAAGACTAGATACAATCGACCTTAAATATTGATTAAATGATGTGATCATTTGAAGTAAACAAAGAATGAATAATAATTTAAATTCCATTTGACTGTACCCCAACAAACTTCCAACACCAAAAGCTGCCAGTAAATACACGACCATTAATACAAGCTTCAGCCCAATTATATTACCAGCAAAAGAGACTAGTTTATTAGTGTCTCTCGAAATCTCGGTGGTATTGTAACCATTTAACCCAAGATCTAGTATGATAAAAAACATTAAGCTAAAATTGAATAAAGCAAAATAGTTACCGTAGATTTCCTGTGTTAATGCATTTTGAACTGCTCTATCTATTACCAAAATCCATATCGGTTTTACAAGTAAGTTAAGTACTTGCATGAATGCAATATCAGACAAATACTTTTTCAACATATTTAGGTGTTGCTAGCCAATGACTTATTTTCAATTTTAAGTGTGATACTAAGCAAAATAAATCCTAAAATAAAGAATACCATCATCATCAAAACAGACATTCGCATATTACCAAAAATACCCTCGAGTAAACCAAACATAAATGGTCCTATAATCAGACCTACTTTTTCCATCACATCATAAAAACTAAAGAACGATGCTGGATCATTTGTTTGTGGTAGCATTTTACTGTACGTTGAACGACTTAAAGATTGTGTTCCACCCATAACGAAACCAACAATTACTGCCAAGAAATAAAATTCAAGGGGTAGGTTAATGAAATAAGCGATTACAGTACAAATTATCCAAATGAATGTAGATATCATTAAAGTCCTCAGGTTTCCTATTCTTTTTGATAAGCTAGATAAAGCATATGCCCCAGAGACAGCAATTAATTGAATTAAGATTATACTGACAATTAAACCAATCTTATCTGACTGCCACCACTCACCATCATCAATCCAATCGATCTCTTTGCTTGCAAACAAAACAGCAAGAAGCATGACCGTTTGAACACCCATGTTGTATGTAAAGTAGCTTGCTAAAAACCATTTCACTTTTTTGTGATTCTTTAACTGACTCCATACTTTTAATAATTCCTTGTATCCATACCAAATAATGTTACGCTGTTTATCTCTTTTTTCATAATGGCTAGAGTTGGGTAAATAATAATAGGTGTACTGAGCAAAACCTATCCACCAAACACCCACTAGAGCAAAGGCATAACGGACTGGCATTACTTGCAGGACTTGAGTTAAAAGCAATATGGTAATTAATAATAAAACACTTCCAATGTAGCCTAAAGCAAATCCTCTTGCACTAATTTGATCGTGTTGATCTTTATCTGCAATCTCAAGTAAAAAAGAATTATAAAAAACAAGACTACCCCAAAAACCAATACTCGCAAAAAATAATGGCAGCATACTCATTTCCAAATGGTTAACATCAAAAAAATAAAGGGAGATGCATCCAGCAGCTCCTAAATAACAGAAAAACTGCATAAACCGCTTTTTGGTTCCTGAATAATCGGCAATTCCAGATAAAATTGGGACCATAATAACAACAAGGAGAAAGGATAAAGAATAAACATATGAGTATAATTCTGTATTGATAAATTCTCTGCCAAAGAACTTGACCATATCCACACTTTCTCCATTAATTTCACGAACCAAACCATTCTGAGAGGCATGATTTTTGGTTACTGTCTGATAAAATATGGGGAAAATAGCCGTAGATATAATTAGATTGTAAACTGAATTAGCCCAATCATAAAAAGTCCACGCTTTTATTACTTTAGGATCGTTTTTTTTGAATACTCGCACAACAATTGTTCTTTCAAAACAAGCAAAAAAAACAGGACAACAAGAACTTAGTTATACACCTAAGCAGCTTTAAGCCTTAATTTATCAATGATCTTTTTTGCGTCTTTGATTTCAATAATAATCTTTTTGACAGATTTTTCGGAAGGTGAATCATACATGTAATCACTCAAAATCTCTTCACATATAGATCGTAAACCTCTAGCTCCAAGTTTAAACTCCAAAGCCTTTTCAACGATATAGTCAATAACTGCATCTGACATCACCAATTCAATACCTTCCATCTGAAAAAGAGCTTCATACTGTCTAATTAAAGCATTCTTAGGTTTCAGTAAAATTGATTTCAATGTTTCAGCATCTAACGGTTTTAATGCTGTCAAAATAGGAATCCTTCCAATTATTTCAGGAATAAGACCAAATTGTTTGACATCTGCTTGCATGATATAATCTAGGAATTGTTCCGTGTTAATTTCTTCTTTGGGGTCTGATTTAAAACCCAATGCACCTGCTTGAAGTCGTCTGCTGATAATTTTCTCAATGCCATCAAAAGCACCACCACAAATGAACAAAATATTTCTAGTGTCAATTTTAATCATCTTTTGGTCAGGGTGTTTCCTGCCTCCCTGTGGGGCAACATTTGCAACAGTTCCCTCAAGAATTTTAAGCAATCCTTGCTGAACACCCTCACCACTAACATCTCGGGTTATACTCGGATTGTCTGACTTTCTTGCAATCTTATCAATTTCGTCAATATATATAATACCCCGTTCAGTAGCTTCTTTGTTATAATCAGCAGCTTGATACAAACGAGAAATTATACTTTCTACATCTTCACCTACATATCCAGCCTCTGTTAAAACGGTAGCATCAGCTATACAAAATGGAACATCTAAACATCTTGCAAGTGTTCTAGCTAAAAGGGTCTTACCTGTACCTGTTTCTCCAATTAGAAGCACATTCGATTTTTCTAATTCTACATCGTATTTTTCTGATTCAAAAGATAACCTCTTATAGTGATTGTATACTGCAACGCTAAGTGTTTTCTTAGCTTTATCTTGACCTATGACATATTCATCCAAAAGTGCTTTGATTGATTTTGGCTTTTTTAAATCAAACAGAACCTCCTTTTGCTTGATTGGTTTTGCTCCGGACTCACTTAGTATAATCTCATTACCTTGTTGAATACAATCTTCGCAAATATGAGCATCTATTCCTGAGATAAGAAGCCCTACCTCACCTTTACTTCTACCACAAAAAGAACATGTTAGTTGCATTACAATTAATTATTTTCTGATGAGTACCTCATCTATCATTCCATAATCCTTAGCCTCCTCTGCCGTCATCCAAAAATCACGCTCACTGTCTTTTTCAACCTTATTAAACTTTTGCCCTGAATGCTGAGCTATGATATCGTATAATTCTTTCTTTAGTTTGATTATCTCTTTAACCGTAATTTCCATATCTGTAGCCTGACCTTGTGCTCCTCCAAGTGGTTGGTGTATCATTACACGACTATGTTTAAGAGCAGTCCTTTTACCCTTAGCTCCAGCACACATGAGTACAGCACCCATACTGGCTGCCATACCTGTACAAATGGTTGCTACATCTGGTGCTATATATTGCATTGTATCATAAATCCCTAAACC
>JAQWZS010000024.1 GCA_029253325.1 Bacteroidia bacterium | reverse complement strand
CCACAGCTGCAATGGCTAGTCCCATTCCAGTATTTCCGCTGGTGCCTTCAACGATTGTTCCGCCCGGTTTTAGTCGTCCATCTGCTTCAGCATCTTCAATCATTTTTAAAGCCATTCGGTCCTTTACAGAGTTCCCGGGGTTGGTAGATTCAACCTTGGCTAAAACAGTACATGGAATATCCGCTACAATTTTATTTAACCTGACCAATGGCGTATTACCAATGGTTTCTAAAATGTCCTTGTGATACATTACTTCAAATGTACGCAAGTGAGGGATTATATTCTTTAAGGTACTACAGAATGTTGAGATAATTACTTAACTGTAGTAAACATGATTTTAAGTGCTCCATTTTTAGTTCAAATATTTATTATCGAAATTTATTGTGGATTTATCTATTAACCCTAGGATTTTATGTTAAAAATGTGAGATTTGCTTCACTATTTTAAATTATGAAAAAATTATATACACTTATTGTAGTTTTATTTACGCTCATAAGTAGTCAAACTACTCGAGCTGACGAGGGCATGTGGATTCCTGCTCTTCTTACAGATAACTATTCAGAAATGCAACGATTAGGTCTTGTTTTAACTCCTGATCAAATCTATGACATCAACAAAAGCAGCATGAAAGATGCAATAGTCCGTTTAGGATCAGGTTTTTGTACAGGAGAAGTAATTAGTAGCCAAGGATTAATATTGACGAACCACCACTGTGGTTACAGTGCTATCCAAAAATTGAGTACCACTACTGCAAACCACTTGAAGAATGGCTTTTGGGCGAAAACAAAAAAGGATGAATTGCCTGCAGGTTTTAGTGTTTCTTTTTTAGTAAAAATCGTAGATATTACAGAAGATATACTGGCAGATGTGACTGATGAAAATCGAGGTAAACTTATTGCAGAGCACTCATCAGCTGTTCGAAAAGAGTTGTCAGATTCTGGTGCTTATGCAGTTGATATTAAAGAGATGTTTAGTGGAAACAAATACTTCGCATACGTCTATGAGACATTTGGAGATGTTCGATTGGTAGGAACACCGCCTGAGTCGGTAGGTAAATATGGTGGAGATACCGATAACTGGATGTGGCCAAGACATACAGGCGATTTTTCTATGTTTAGAGTTTATGCGTCTAAGGATAATAAAGCCACTAAAGATTATGCAGAGGATAATATTCCTTACACTCCAAAGCATCACTTACCTGTGAGCACGAAGGGTGTTGATAAAGGTGATTTTGCTATGATTTGGGGTTTTCCAGGAAGTACAGATCGTTATTTATCTTCTTTTGGGGTGAGAAATGCTACTGAAATTGATCAACCAGCTCGTGTTAAGATTAGAAGAGCTAAGCTTGATGTGTATGAAAAATACCAAAAAAGAGACGAGGCGGTTGATTTGATGTATGCTGCTAAACATGCACAAGTTGCCAATTACTGGAAATATTTTATGGGACAGACTCGTGGTCTTAAACGATTGGACATTGAAGGTAAGAAAAGAGGAGAGGAAGCTGCATTTGATAAATGGGTAAATAGTGGAGACCAAGCTCGTAAAGACAAATACGGTAATGTTCTTTCTATGTACAAAGATGCGTATGCCGTATATGATGCAAAGAAACTAGCAGAGACTTACTGGATGGAGGCAATCTATGGAATTGAATTTACCAAGTATGGTTTTGGCTTTAGCCGATTATCATCCATGTATGCTATGCAAGCTGCAGAGAAGGATAAAGATAAAAAAGTTCAAATGCAGTCTCAAATCGATGGTATGGTTCAACGAATCAAAGCATCAACCGAAGGAAACTTTAAAGATTATTATGCACCCATTGATCAGGAGGTTATGGTGGCTATGTTAGATTATTACATGAATGATCTTTCTGCCGATATGCGACCTGTTGCATTCAATGATATGATCGCTAAATACAAAGGCAATACGGTTGCAATGGCCGAAAAGCTTTTTGAATGTTCAATTTTGGTTGACCAAGATCGAGTTATGAAGTTTTTAGATAATCCAAGTGCTAAGAAATTGAAGAAAGATATAGGTGTTAAGTTCTCAGGAATCATGCTTGATTTCTACTTGAATGGGATACGAGCTATGTTTGCAGAAGCTGATCAGAAAAGAGCAACAGCAGATCGTTTGTACAAGGCTGCATTATTCCAAATGCATCCAGACAAAGCATTTGCACCCGATGCGAATAGCTCGATGCGTTTTACTTACGGACAAGTATTAGACTACTCACCAGGTGATGCGATGCAATACAAGCACTTTACCACCATGAAAGGGGTAATCGAAAAATATCAACCAGGTGATGATGAGTTCGATTTGCCTACGGGATATCTCGATGTGGCTAAATCAAAAAATTATGGTGATTATGCAAAAGAAGGAGAAGATTTACGAATATGTTTCTTGACCAATAATGATATTACGGGTGGTAACTCTGGTAGCCCTGTTATTAACGGAAATGGAGAATTGATTGGATTGGCCTTTGATGGAAACTGGGAGGCTATGAGTGGTGATATCGCTTTCGAACCAGAATTGCAACGTACCATTTCTGTGGATATTCGATATGTACTTTGGTGCATTGACAAACTAGCAGGGGCAAAGCACATTGTGGATGAAATGACGTTGGCGAGATAAGATCTTCTAACTAAAAATACAAAGACCCAGTAACTGATGTTGCTGGGTCTTTTTTTATTGAATAAGCTCCAACGCCTCTTCAATCGTCTTAACAGGCAATTTACATACACCTTTTTCACATACATAAATTAAAATCTCGTTGGCTTTGAAACGATTTTTAAAAATAGGTAAATCTGAATCGGATGTGCTATATAAAATAAGCGTATTAGGATGAAATGTTTGGCTGAATTTTGATGCTACTTCTTCTGCATTTTTTCCTACAATTACCACCTCATAATACGGTTTCGAAATGGCCAAGTGTGTTTTTGCCCAATTGCTATGCCCACTTGGATATGATGCCATATTGGACTGAACCTTGCCCATTAAAGTTTCAGCAATTTCAAGATATCGACTATTACCATAGATCAGTCCTAGTTGCCACAAATTTTGAGCCATTACAGAATTAGTAGCTGGGATTACATTGTCATGAACTTCAGTGGTTCTGACAATGAGTTCATTGGTTTCGTTGAAGTAGAAAAGCTCTTTTTCAGAATCATAGAATTTTTCCATTACTACTTCTGTTAATTGTTGTGCGGTTCGTATATAAGTTTCATTGCCTGTAATAGTAAATACATCGGTGCATGCTTTGATCAAAAAGGCATAATCTTCCAACATACCCGGTATGGTTGATTGATTGTTTTTGAAGCTATGCCAGAGTTCTTCTCCATGTAACTGAGTAGTTAATATTTTGTCTAATGTATTGATTGATAGATTTTTATAACGATTATTTTTAGTAGCCATATAGGAGTCAATAAGGCCAGAAATCATAAGACTGTTCCATGATGTAAGGCACTTGTCGTCCAAACCTGGAGGAATGCGTTGACTTCTTTGGTCGAGTAATTTTTGATTGATTCTCTGAATTTTATCAGCTAATTTTTGTGGTGTAAGTTGAAACTCACGTTGAATATGAGTTTCATCTTTGTCTCTTAGGAGTATATTGTTCTGATGTTCCCAAAGGGCTTTTTTATTCACTTCATAATACGATGCAGCCAAATCAAAATCTTCTTTTAGGATATCTTTTAATTCTTCGGATTTCCATACATAATATTTGCCTTCTTCTCCTTCACTGTCTGCATCTAAAGCAGCATAGAATAGCCCACTTTTATCCAGCATTTCTCGTTCTAACCAGTTTATGGTTTTATCGATTACCTGTTTGAATAATGGTTTTTTTGTTTTTTGATATGCCTTGGCATAAATGGAGAGAAGTTGTGCGTTGTCATAGAGCATTTTTTCAAAGTGGGGTACTTTCCAAATTCCATCCACACTGTATCTAGAAAAACCTCCACCAATTTGGTCAAATATCCCACCATATGCCATTTTTGTAAGAGTAATATCAACAAACTCGTCAATGGTGTTATCAGATGAATGGTGTGCATACGAAATTAGAAAATCATAATTGCTAGGCATCGGAAATTTGGGTGCTCTATTCATTCCTCCGTCTTTGTAATCCCAATTTTTCTTCCATTCCTTCACTAGATTGTCTAACACTGTATCGTCTGAGCTTTGAGTAGTTTGATCACTAATTGCAGTCTCTTGCAGTTGAATACCACGGGTCAGTTTTTGGGCATATTCTTTGATTTTATCGAAATTGGATTGGTATTGATCTGAAATATTTTGAAGGAGTCTCAACCAATCTTTGGTGGGGTAGTAGGTGCCTGCATGAAACGGCTCGCCTGTGGG
>JAQWZS010000064.1 GCA_029253325.1 Bacteroidia bacterium | reverse complement strand
GATATAGGAATACAATATCTTACAAAAATTTCATGCGTTCCGTTACTCACTTTTTGAATGTTTGATACTGTGATATCATAAGAATATCCAATTTTGATGTTGTCTTTTTGATAACCAAGCAGTACTGATATCGCATCACTATTAGACCATTGTCTGTAAGCTATACCGCCTCTAAACGTATTTGCAAAGAGAGCAGTCATATTCAAATCAACTTGAGGTCTATAAGAACCTTGTAGTAAACCATATTTTGCTAGAATGGCAGGTTCTAATGTAATGTTACCCATTTCGAAATCACTGCCAACAATAGTGTAGTAGTGGGGCACATAAGACATATTCAGATCTCTTGTTTGGTTGTCAGCTGTATTGACTGTAACAGAGTATTGAGCTTGATTAACGTTTGTAATAGAAAAACCAGCATAGAAATTTTTGAATGAGCTAACACCTAGTTGTTGTTGTTTATACAATAAACCAACGTTCATATCAAAATTCATTTCGTTAGCACCGCTGATAGGAATATTGGGATCGGATAAATCTTTTGCTTTAAATTTTGGATTATCCCATCCCCATTGCGTACCACCAACTCCAAGACCGATAGCAATCTCGTTGAATCCTCCCTGGAATTGCTTACGCCAATTTAAATTGGCCATGATGGAAGTCGATTTTGAATATCCAATTTTATCATCAATGATTGATAGACCAGCACCTAAAAATTGATCGCCAGATTTTCCTAAATTGAAAACAGAATTTATATTCATGTTATAAGTAACCGGTGCAACATCTTGACCCGGTAAATCACTAGTGATGTCTGTTCCTCTCAATTCTGTATCGTCAGTATAATCCCTCCATTGGTTGTGAGTTAAACCGCTTATGCAGATCTCTCCTAAACTATGTCCTGCACCAGCTGGATTATATGCTTGTATGACGTCCTTGAAGTGAGTATAATAAGGGTCTTGTTGTGCATATGTGTTCAGACTTAAAGAGGCAGCTAATAGAATTAGTAATTTTTTCATAAGTAGTAATAACGTTTTATTCATTATTGGTAAGGCACAATTATAATGAATTATAATGAATTTGAATTGTCATATATGTCAAAAATATTCCAATCTAATGGATACTATCATGAACCAGTTTTATGATTGAACCAAAATCTTGTTTAGCTTTAGCCATCAATTTATTTGCTTTTTCGTTAAGATTCGATGCGAAATCTTTATCGTTTAAATCTTTGGTATTAATCCTAACATTCATGTATGCACCTTCTATAGCTGTTAAGCAACATAAAGCCCCAACACCAGTATCAGACATCGATGCTGGGTTGCCAATTTTTAACATTGCTTTCAACAAATCAAGTGATTTATAAGTGGTTTGCATGACTTGATATGGAACCTCAGCAGCATATTTACTTGCATTCTGAATAGCTTCTAATCTTAACTTTTTCTCATTCTCTGTGTCTTTAGCCATTCGAATTGCATCGATAATTTGGTTAAATGATCTGGTGTCCTCATCTACAAGGAAAAGTAATTGTTTTTGAATAGATTGACCATTTTCAGCCCAATTTGAAAAATCATCTAATTTTTCTTCCCATCCTGGTTTGTTGGCTGATAAATTTGAAACCATAGTCCCTAATGAGATTCCAAGAGAACCTACAAATGCAGAAATACTTCCTCCTCCAGGTGCCATGCTCTCAGAGGCTGTTTCTTGGGCTAGTTTTTTGGCAGTTAAATTTACCAAACGTTCATCGCTTTCATTTTTAAGTTGATATTCAATAATTTTCTTATTCGGATCGAATGGTCCTAATTCATCAAGTCCCATAGATTTAATGGCAATATGAATAAGTTCTTCCTCGCTTACACCCAGAGATCTTCCTTGTTTTTTTAGATAATGTTTACCTGCATCTAACATTGCTTTTAGAGGAATTAAGCCGACTAACTCACTTCCAGTGATTCTTACTCCTCTTGAAATACAGCTTTTTTGAACTTCGTCAAAGAATATGTGTATTGGGGTAACTTGATAGTTGGTTAAGTTAGCACTTACCTGAGCAACATGATACTCATCAATATACCATCCTACCGCTTGCACAGCTTTGCATGTTCCTGGTATGCGAACTGTTTGACCATTTTCATAAGTAACTATTTTTCCTGTGTAGGGATTGCCCGTACGTTTTACTCTTCCATTTTCTCTCACATCAAAAGCAACTCGATTTGCTATTCGAGTAGATTTGGTATTAAGATTTATGTTATATGCAATCAAAAAATCTCGTGCACCAATAGTGGTTGCTCCAGATTTTGCATTGTATTCCACAGGTCCAAAATCAGGTTTCCATTCAGGCTTTTTAATTTTTTCAAAAAATCCTTCATATTCTCCAGCTCGAATAATAGATAGGACGTGACGCTTTTTATTTGGTTGTGATTCACCATAAAGGTAAACCGGTATATCTGTTGATTCTCCTACTTTTTGTGCAAGTTTTGTTGCCCATTCAGCCGTTTCTTTCATTGATATATTGGCCACAGGTATAAATGGGCAAACATCGGTAGCACCCATACGAGCATGTTCTCCAGAATGTTTACTCATATCTATTAATTCACCAGCTTTAACAATGGCTTTAAATGCAGCATGAACAACAGCCTGAGGCGTTCCAACAAATGTTACTACAGTTCGATTGGTAGCAGCTCCCGGATCGACATCCAAAAGTTTAACTCCATCCACACATTCAATTTCGTTGGTGATTTGTTTAATGACTCCAAGATCACGACCCTCACTAAAATTTGGTACACATTCTATCAGTTGTTGATTCATATTTTGATATAATGGCAACAAAAATATAATTAGATGAACACTTTCAGTTAATAATTTCCTCAAATTCAAAAGAATAAGTTAAATCAAGAACTTATAATTCAATGACATGATATTTTAGTTGATTTTATATCCAATTTGAGTAAAAATCCATTGCTTTGTATATACCATTGAGATACGTATTAGAAATAGCTTACAACGGAACAAATTATCATGGTTGGCAAATGCAATCTAATAATGTTACCGTCCAAGAGGTTTTAGAAAAAGAATTGGAGAAAATTCTCAAAATAAGAACTCCTGTTATGGGATGCGGAAGAACCGATGCGGGTGTCCATGCAATTCAATTTTTTTTGCATTTCGATTACAACCTAAAATTGCCTGAACGATTTGTTTTTCGACTTAACCAAATGCTACCCAAAGATATTGCAGTAAGGCAAGCGTTTGAAGTTAATGATCAGTTTCATTCACGTTTTTCGGCTACTTATCGAACGTATATTTATAAGACTACAGCAATCAAGAACCCATTTACTGAAAATCAGACCTTGTTTGTTTATAATAAACCCAGTGTGAAACTCATGAATGAGGGATGTGAAGAACTATTAAAACATAAGGACTTTGCTTCTTTCTGCAAGCGAGGAGGGGATAATAAAACTACGATTTGTGATCTGATGGAGGCTAAGTGGTCTGAAGGTGATGGATTGTTTGAATTTCGTGTAAAATCAAATAGATTTTTACGCAATATGGTAAGGGCATTGGTTGGAACATTATTGGAAGTCGGTTATGGAAATATTTCTATTGATGATTTGCAAAAAATAATTGGTAATCGAGAGCGAAGTAGTGCAGGTAAAAGTGTTTCTGCAGCAGGGTTGTATTTATTTGAAATTGGCTATAATTGGGATGAATTCAAAGTCTAATAATTCTATTTCATTTGATTTTCATTTGATTTTGCGAATAATTAAGTTAGCAAAACCACACCAAACAATAGCCATACTTGCTTTGGTATTGACGGTAATTGCCACAATTTTGGCACCTATTCGTCCTTTATTAGTTCAATATACACTGGATCAACCTATCGTAAATAAAGATATTGAGGGAATTACTACTTTCTCTATTTTAATTTTTATTCATCTATTATTAAATAGCATTGTAATTTTTGGTAACACTTATGTTTCTAATTTATTAGGACAAAAAGTAATTGAAGATTTACGAATGAAAGTCTATAAGCATATTATCTCAATGAATAGTAGGTTTTTTGATAAAAGTAAGGTGGGTATGCTTGTCACGAGATCTGTTTCGGATGTGGAGACCATCTCATCTTTTTTCTCTCAGGGTTTCATATCTATCCTTGGAGATTTAGCTCAAATAATTGTGGTCTTGGGAGTTATGTTTTACAGCAGCTGGCAGCTAACACTACTTTCCTTATGTGTTTTACCTTTACTTATTATTGCTTCTGATTTTTTTAGACGAGGGGTAAGGGTATCTTTTCAGACGGTCCGAGCTAAAGTGTCTCAAATGAATTCTTTCGTTCAAGAGCAAATTGTTGGGATGGAAGTTATTCAAATTTTTGGCAAGCAGAATCAAGAATTTGAAAAGTTCGAAAAAATTAATCGAGAACATCGCGAGGCCAACAAACGATCTATCTTTTATTACGCAATTTATTTTCCAATTGTTGAGATTCTAAGTAGTTTGGCGTTGGGATTAATAATTTTTTGGAGTGTTGGGTATCCAACTGAGGCAAGTGTAGGTTTAATATCAGCATTTATCTTGTATATCAATCTTATTTTCAGGCCTATTAGATTCATTGCCGACCGATTTAACACTATGCAAATGGGAATGGTAAGTAGTGATCGTATTTTTGAATTACTTGATGATTATTCAGAGATAGAGAAAAAAGGCAAACAAGTTTTAACTGATATCAATGGTGCTATTGATTTTAAAAACGTTTGGTTTTCGTACAATGAGGGTGTTCAAGTTTTGAAAGATGTTAGTTTTCGTGTTGAACCTGGAAAAAGTCTGGCTATTGTGGGTGCTACAGGTGCAGGAAAATCAAGCGTCATTAACTTAATCACTCGATTATATGAATGTCAAAAAGGGGATGTTATGATTGATGGTATCAATGTAAAAAATTTGGATTTGAAATCATTGAGACGTCAGGTAGGTGTAGTCATGCAGGATGTTTTTCTTTTTGGAGGAAGTGTAAGTGAAAATATAAATTTAAAGAATGGAGATATTTCACCAAAACATGTAGAGGATGCAGCAAAAGAAGTTGGTGCATTTGAATTTATTCAAAAATTAGAAGGCGGTTTTAACTATGAAGTTATGGAGCGTGGAGTTTCATTATCTGGTGGGCAACGCCAGTTAGTTAGTTTTATTCGTGCGATGGCGGCAGACCCAAAAATATTAATTTTAGATGAAGCTACTTCGAGTGTTGACTCTGAAACAGAGGACCTCATCCAACAAGCTATCAAGAAACTAATGGTTAATCGAACATCCATTGTAGTAGCCCATCGTTTGAGTACAATCAAAGAAGCTGATTCAATTCTTGTTATTGATAAAGGGGCTGTGGTTGAAATCGGAGATCATAAAGAACTTATGGCTAAAAAAGGAGCATATTTTACTCTTTTTCAAAAACAATTTGAGTTGATTGAATCTACTTAAATTTAATTTTATAAGATTAAATCACTTTAAATATCCACAACATTGGTATAATGTTTTTGGCGTTCTATTTTTGAGGCTTCAATAACCCAATGTCGAGAGTAGTATCTGGTATAAGGCCAACAGGAAAATTGCATTTAGGCAATTATTTTGGTGCAGTTAAGAGTTTTCTCAAAATGCAAGAGGAGCATGATTGTTTCTTTTTTATTGCAGATATACACTCTTTGACAACCCACCCTACGCCTTCAGACTTACACAGCAACGTAAAACAAGTCTTGGCTGAACATCTAGCAATGGGTGTAGATCCAGAAAAATGTGCTCTATTCGTTCAAAGTGATGTGCCAGCAATTGCTGAACTATATACTTACATGAATATGAATGCATATTTGGGTGAGTTGGAGAGAAGCACTTCTTTCAAAGAAAAAATACGTACGCAAAAGGATAATGTAAATGCTGGCTTGCTTACTTATCCAGTTCTTATGGCTGTTGATATACTAGCCCATCATGCTGATTTTGTTCCAGTAGGTAAAGATCAACAACAACATCTTGAGATGACAAGGACATTTGCCAATCGATTTAATCATATGTATGGCAATTCTTATTTCAAAGAACCAAAAGCATACAGCAATACAGGTAAGTTAGTTAAAGTTCCTGGGTTGACAGCACAGGGAAAAATGAGTAAGAGTAGTGGTGATGCAGATACATTAGTATTTGACGAAG